>NZ_JALXPM010000002.1:0-112762 GCF_025147615.1 Brevibacterium luteolum
TGCGAGGACGTAGCCCATGGCTCAGCTGCGCTTCGGGAAGGCCGGGGTGTCGATGCCGGCCATGTCGGCGATGCAGCGGACCACCTGGCAGGAGTAGCCGAATTCGTTGTCGTACCAGACGTAGACGACAGTGCGATCACCGTCGACGATGGTCGCCAGGCCGTCGACGATGCCGGCGCGCTTGGAGCCGACGAAGTCAGTCGAGACGACCTCTGGGGAGGCGATGTAGTCGATCTGGTTGCGCAGCTCGGAGTTCAGCGAGGTCTCCCGCAGGAACGTGTTGAGCTCATCGACGGTCGTCTCGCGCCCGAGGTTGAGGTTGAGGATCGCCATCGACACGTTCGGGGTGGGAACGCGGATTGCGTTGCCCGACAGCTTGCCCTTGAGCTCCGGCAGCGCCTTGGCCACGGCCTTAGCAGCACCGGTCTCGGTGAGCACCATGTTGAGCCCGGCAGCACGGCCGCGGCGCGAGCCCTTGTGGAAGTTGTCGATGAGGTTCTGGTCGTTGGTGAAGGAGTGGACGGTCTCGACGTGGCCGTTGCGCACACCGAATTCGTCGTTGAGGACCTTGAGCACCGGGGTGATCGCGTTCGTCGTGCACGAGGCAGCCGAGAGGATCGTGTCCTCGGCGGTGATGTCGTGGGAATTGACGCCGTAGACGACGTTCTTGATCTCGCCCTTGCCCGGTGCGGTCAGCAGCACCTTCGCCACACCCGGGCACTTGAGGTGCTTGCCCAGGCCCTCCTCATCGCGCCAGCGGCCGGTGTTGTCGACGACGATGGCGTTGTCGATGCCGTACTTCGTGTAGTCGACCGAGGACGGGTCATCGGAGTAGATGACCTGGATGAGCACGCCGTTGGCACAGATCGTGCTGTTCTCCTCATCGACGACGATGTTGCCGTCGAACTTGCCGTGCACCGAGTCGCGGCGCAGCAGGGAGGCGCGCTTGACGATGTCGTTGTCACCGCCGCGGCGCACGACGATCGCGCGCAGGCGCATGTTCGTGCCGCCGGCGCGGTCGACGAGGATGCGGGCGAGCAGCCGGCCGATGCGGCCGAAGCCGTAGAGGACGACGTCCTGCGGCTTGCTCTGCTCGCGGTCTACAGCGTCGACGACCTCGGAGAGCTGCTCGCGCAGGTAGGCCTCGACGTCGTCTCCGCCGGAGTTGCGGAAACCGGCGGCCATGCGGCCGAGATCGATGCGGCACGGGCCCAGGTTGAGACCGTCGAGCGCGGTGACCAGACGCAGCGTCTCATCCATGTCGAGCTCGGTGCCGTCGAAGTGACGGGCGTAGCGGTGGGCCTTGATGATGCCGTTGACGGACTTGTTCAGCAGGCTGCGGCCGTAGACGGTCAGCAGCACCTCGTTGTTGCGGTAGAGGCGGCCCACCAGAGGGATCATGTCCTCAGCGGCGCTCTGCTTCGAGGCCCACTCTGCCATTTTCGCGATCGTTGGATCAGTCACCAGAAATTCCCTTTCGAATCCTGTCTCAGCTACTTCGCACAATCCTACTGGCCAGCGCCGCCGCTGCCGAACCCCGTGGCCTCGAGCGTCGTCTCGAACTCCAGCAGCTCAGCGCCGGTGGCCACCGGCTTCTTCTTCTCCGCACCCTCGGCATGACTGCTGGCGAAGGACCGTGAGTTCTTCCAGCCCTCGTAGGCCTCTTCGCTGGCCCACTGCGTGTAGACGAACCACACCGAACGGTCATCAGTCGGCTTGAGCAGCGCGAACCGCTCAAAGCCCTCGAAGCTGTCGAGCCGTTCGATGGCCGGGGCGAACCGGTTGACGATCTCATCACCGGTCTCGACCGGGACGGTCAGGGCATTGATCTTGACGACGGACATAGCGGGTCCCTCTTCCTTATCCGTGCGGGTGCAGGCGTGCTGCCCTCAGCCTAGACGACACTGACCTCACAGATACTGCCGGGCGGCTGTGATGCTCGCCTGCCGGTAGCCGCCGCCGAAGAGCACCGCGTGGGCGTAGAGGCCGAAGAACTGATACAGCTCGATGCGCTCACGCCAGTCGCGGCCGAGCATGTCGACCGGATAGGCCTCGGCCCAGGCGCCGATGATCGTCTCCAGGTGCGGGGCGCTGAAGAGGCTGAGCATCCCGAGGTCGATGAGCGGGTGGCCGGCCCAGGCGGCTGGGTCGATGAGGGCGGCCGTGCCCGAGGTGAAGAGCAGGTTGCCGGCCCACAGGTCGCCGTGGACGCGGGCAGGGGCGGCATCGTCGTCGAAGGTGCCTGCGCCGATCCGCTCGATGAGCTGGGTGACCTCGGCAGGCGGGTTGGGGTCGTATCCGGCCAGGGACTCAAGGCGTGCTGCGTAGGCCTCACCGCAGCTGTCGGCAAAGCGTGTTGTGATCTTCAGCGGCTGGCTCAGCGGGCCGAAGTAGTAGGTTTCGACCTTCGGTGGGTTGTCGCCGAATCGACCGGCCGGTGCCTGGTGGAGGGCGGCAAGACGGTGGCCGAAGTCAGCAGCGGCCTCGCGGGTCGCAGGAGCTTCGTCGATGCGCTCCAGGATCAGCGCGGTCTCCGAGACATCGATGACGCCAGCGACGTCGACGGTTCCGGGTTCGGCCAGCCAGCGCAGTCCGCCAGCTTCGGTGGCGAAGAAGTCTGAGGGGACGTGGGTGCCGGTCTTGCGGAAGGTCATGACCCAGCTTTCGTGACGTTGCGGCCGGGGACGAAGCGCGAAACGGTCGCATCCCCGGGTATCGAATACCTCCAGGGGAAGGCGTCGGGGTCACCACCGGGACCGGAGACGCCGACGCGGGGGCCTGCGACATACTCGACCGGTTCGGCAGGCGGGGTGAAGGACCAGCCGGCCGGCGCCTCGGGCACGGTGAGTGCCGCCCCGTCGGTGGCTGCGCTGGCGGCGAAGACCTGGCCGAGGCAGCCGGGGCCGCGGGCGAGCTCACGGTCGGTCACCTGCCCACCGCGGCGCTGTGCGCGGCGGGCGCGGGCCACCTCGTGGCCGGTGATGACCTCGCCGGCGCGCAGCAGCACGGCGGCCGGGTCGCCGGGATCCTGGCAGACGATGTTGAGCAGCCGGTGCATGCCGTAGGACAGATAGCAGTACAGGTGCCCGGGTGGGCCGAACATCGTCGCATTGCGTTCGGTACGCCCGCGGAAGGCGTGCGAGCCGGGGTCGTCGTCTCCGCCGTAGGCCTCGACTTCGGTCAGTCGCACCGCGATCGTGGTCTCACCGTCGGTGCAGGTGAGGATCCCGCCGAGCAACTGCGACGCGACGGTGTGGACGCTGCGGTCGAAGAAATCGGTCAGCGGAACGTGTCGTGTTTGTCGGCCCACCGGTTGAACCCGAGGATGGTGACGGCGATGAGGCTGCCGGCCACCGCCAGCGCGCCGATCGTCTCGGCGCTGCCCTGTGCCCGGGAGAGCTGTTCGCGGCTGGCCGGCGGGGCTTCGGCGATGGTGCCGAAGATCGGCTCGTCATCGGCGGTGCCCATCCAGGCGGCGACCATGAGGATGATGCGGGCGAAGACGTTCATCGAGAGCATGATCGCGATGACCGGGCCGAACAGTGCAGCGGTCGGTGAACCGGAGAACAGGTCGATGAGCACGGTGGCGATGTTCAGCAGCAGGGTCAGCGCGATGGCGCCGAAGAGCGAGCCGAGGCGCTTGGTGCGCGGCTGGATCGGGTGGATCGGGATCATCGTGAACAGGAACATGAAGATCATCCACGAGGAGAACAGCGTGATGATGATCGGGGTGATCGTCAGCACCGGGGTGACCCAGCCGGGCAGCTGGAGCCATTCGACGATGGTGGTCTGCAGGCCGGTGCCGATGACGGTCAGGCCGATCGTCAGGCCGACGCCGATGAGCAGGCCGATGAGGGTGACGATGTTCGACAGGGTGCGGACGACGAAGTTCTCCTGCGGCTTGGCGTCCATGTCCTTGCGCAGCTGGGCGCGGATGGCGTCCTTGAGGTTGCCGATGAATCCCTGCGCGGTGTAGAGCGCGGAGATGATGCCGACGATGCCGACGGCCTGCCAGTTGTCGATGAAGTTCTGCAGCATCTCGACAAGCTGGTCCTGGCCGGGCGCGAACTCGTGCAGCTTCTGGGTGACGACGTCGACGAGTTCGGGGCGCACGGTGTCAAGGATGAAGCCCAGCGCCGCGAAGGCGAACATGAGCGTCGGTATGAGGGCGAGGACGAGGAAGTAGGTGATCGCGGCACCGAACTGGCTGCCCAGCCGCTGGCCGAAGCGCTGGAGCGTGGCCATCAGGTGTGCCACTGCCGGCTTATTCATGAAGCTCTGGGCGGAGGCCGCCGCTGAGCTCGAACTCACCAAGATCCGGTTGTCGGGTTCCATATCTTCGCTTCCTCGAGGGGGCTGTCTGACGGCAATGCTCCTGGTTCTGCGGCTCTGATGAGGAGCTATGTGAATGAGCTTAGTCCCCGCTGAGGGTGGTGGGAAACGCGTCGGTCGGAGTTTCGCCATCGTCATACATGTCGCGTGGAGAGCCGACGATGAGCGGATCAGCCGCCCGCGCCACCCGCTGGTCTTTGCCCGGGTAGTCGAATTGGTTGAGCACGTAGCGCATCGCTTCCAAACGAGCGCGTTTCTTGTCGTTGGACTTCACAACCGTCCACGGGGCGGCCGGGGTGTCGGTGTAGAAGAACATCGCGTTCTTCGCCTCGGTGTAGGCATCCCATTTGTCGAGGCTGGCAAGGTCGGTGGGGGAGAGCTTCCACTGCTTGATCGGGTCGGTCCGGCGCGCGCCGAAGCGGTGCAGCTGCTCTTCGCGGCCGACGGAGAACCAGAACTTGATGATGTGGGTGCCCGACTGCACGAGCATGTTCTCGAACTCGGGGCAGGAGCGGGTGAATTCCAGGTACTGCGTCGGTGTGCAGTAGCCCATCACCCGTTCGACGCCGGCGCGGTTGTACCAGGAGCGGTCGAACAGCACGATCTCTCCGCCGGCGGGCAGATGCTGGACGTAGCGCTGGAAGAACCACTGGGTCTTCTCCCGCTCGGTGGGCTTCTCCAGGGCGACGACGCGAGCGCCGCGCGGATTCAGGTGCTCGGTGAAGCGTTTGATCGCCCCGCCCTTGCCGGCGGCATCGCGGCCTTCGAAGATGATGACGATCTTCTGCTTGGTCTCGCGCACCCACGTCTGCATCTTCAGCAGCTCGATCTGCAGCTGGCGCTTCTCACGCTCATACCGGCGCCGGGTGAGCTTCTGGTCGTACGGGTAGCCGTGCTTCCACGCCTCGGAGTCGCTGGAGCGGGACTTGAGCTTCTTCGACAGCTCCCGGATCTCGTCGATCTCGTTGGCGAAATCGGGCACGCCCTCAGGTGTGAGCTCGAATTCTCCAGCGCTGCCGTTGCCGGCTGCGGAGTCAGATGTCTTCGTCCCTTTGTTGCGCTCGTCACTCATAGACACAGTCTAAAGGGCGGCTGCATCGCGCAGATGCAGCCGCCCTCGACTCAGATCTCACCCTGCCGAGTGCCGGGAGGACTCAGCTGTCAGCTCTGCTGGCCGTTCGACGATGCGTAGATGTCGTCGATGACGTCAGCGAAGTCCCGGTCGATGAGGTGGCGCTTGACCGACTGCTTGGCCGACAGGTAGCCGTTCTGCTCGGTCAGCTCGGCAGGCACGATGCGGAATGCGCGGATGCTCTCCGCCTTCGAGACCTTCCGGTTGACGCGTTCGACGGCCTTCTCGATGGCCGCGTGGACCTCGGGGTTCGCCGAGGCCTCTTCGAGGTCCATCTTCGGCAGGCCGTGGTTCTCCAGCCAGGTCGGCAGCATCTCCGGATCGAGGAAGATGAGCGCTGAGATGAAGTTGCGGTTGTCGCCGATGAGCACCGGCTGGTGGATGAGCATGTGGCGGCGCAGCGCGTCCTCGATCGGAGCCGGTGCGACGTTCTTGCCCGACGAGGTGACGATGAGCTCCTTCTTCCGGCCGGTGATGCGCAGATAGCCGTCTTCATCGAGGTCGCCGATGTCACCGGTGGCGAACCAGCCGTCCATGAAGTCCTTCTCGGTGGCCTCCGGGTTCTTCCAGTACTCGCGGAAGACGCACACGCCCTTGGCGAGGACCTCGCCGTCGGGAGCGATGGCCACCGCGCAGCCGGGCAGCGGCACGCCGACGGTGCCGATCTTCGACTTCGCCGGGATGTTGACCGTCACCGGGGCGGTGGTCTCGGTCAGACCGTAGCCTTCGAGCACGATGAGGCCGACGCCGCGGAAGAAGTGGCCGAGATGCTCACCCAGCGGCCCGCCGCCGGAGATCGCATGCGTGACCCGGCCTCCCATCACCTCGCGCAGCTTCGAGTACACGAGCTTGTCGAACAGCGCATGCTGGGCGCGCAGCGTCAGCGGCACCCGGCCGGCGTCGAGGGCCTGGGAGTAGAGCACGGCCACCGCCTCGGCGGCGCGGAAGATCTTCTGCTTGCCGCCGGCTTCGGCTTTGGACAGGGCGGCGTTGAAGACCTTCTCGAACACGCGCGGCACGCCGAGGATGAAGGTCGGCCGGAAGCTGCCGAGTGCGTCGGTGAGCTTCTTGAGATCGCCCTCGTGGGCCAGCGTGCCGTCACCCTGGATGGTGACGACCTGGATGAAGCGGGCGAGCACATGGGCCAGCGGCAGGAACAGCAGGCAGCGGGCGCCGGGCCGGATGATCTCTCCAGCCTGATGGATGACGGCCTGGGAGGTGAGCACGAAGTTGCCGTGGGTGAGCACGCAGCCCTTCGAACGGCCGGTGGTTCCCGAGGTGTAGATGAGGGTGGCGATATCGTCCTGGGTCGCGTAGCTGGTACGCTCCTTCAGCTCCTCATCGCTGATGTCCGCACCGTCGCGCAGCAGGCCGGCGATGCCGTCTTCGGTCCAGATCCAGATCGTCGGCTCGCGATCGGCGAGCGCCTCGACATCGGCGAAGGCCTCCCGGATGCGCTGTGCGTGGTCTTCGGACTGCACGAACCCGCAGAACACCTCGGCGTCCTCAAGCATCCAGGCCAGCTGGTCACGAGACGAGGTGTCGTAGAAGGGGACGGTGACCCCGCCGGCGAACCAGATCGCGTAGTCGGCCAGGGTCCACTCGTATGCGGTCGAGCCGAAGATGCCGACCCGCTGGCCCGGCTGCACCCCCGCGGCGATGAGTCCCTTGGCCAGTGCTTCGACCTGGTGGAGGAAGGCCTGCGCGGTGACGTCGATCCACTCGCCGTTCTGCTGCCGCGACAGCGCGATGCCATGCGGGTCCCGCTCTGCCCGGTTGATGAGCGTGGCCGGAAGGTTCGGTTCCGGATCGAACTCGAATCCACTCACCGGGGTGACGGACTGCATCATGGTCTCGGCCATTGGGCACATCTCCTTAGGGCGCTTCGCTGCAGGGGCAGTATCGGCGTGTGCATTCAGCGCCGATCTCAGCCTCAAAACTATCACGCATGTGTCCTGGAGCACTCCTCTGAGATGGCGGGTCCGGAGCGGCCGAAGAGCGGTGCTGGGATCGTGTGGCACCGGGTGCGGCACGCACGTAGAATGCTTGCATCGCGCCGCTGGCGCCGACCTGCACCCGAACTCCGAAAGGCACATCCATGAGCACCTCCGATTCGCGCTCGAACACCGTCGACTACCGCTACGACGCGGAGCTCGCCGGTCAGCTCGAGGCGAAGTGGCAGGACCGCTGGGAGGCCGAGGAGACCTTCGCCGCGCCGAACCCGGTCGGCGAGCTGGCCAGCACGCGCCGCGGCGCCACCGCCGAAGGCTGTGAGACCGCCTACATCATGGACATGTTCCCCTACCCCTCGGGCAAGGGGCTGCACGTCGGACACCCGCTGGGTTATGTCGCCACTGACGTCTACGCCCGCTTCCAGCGGATGAACGGCAAGAACGTCATGCACGCCCTCGGCTATGACGCCTTCGGCCTGCCGGCCGAGCAGTTCGCTGTGCAGACCGGGGCGCATCCGCAGAAGACAACCGAGGAGAACATCGCCAATATGCGCCGGCAGCTGCGCCGGCTCGGCCTCGGGCACGACGCACGGCGAACGTTCGCGACCACGGATGCTGAGTTCGTCAAGTGGACGCAGTGGGTCTTCCTGCAGATCTTCAACTCCTGGTACGACCCCGAGGCTGCCGACGGCCGTGGTGCCGCCCGCCCGATCGGCGAGCTCGTCTCCCAGTTCGAAGCCGGCCGCGACACCGGCACCGGCACCGCGTGGGCGGAGCTGTCAGCTGCTGAACGTGAGGACGTGCTGCAGAACTACCGCTTGGCCTACCTGTCGGATTCCCCGGTCAACTGGTGCCCGGGCCTGGGCACCGTGCTGGCCAATGAGGAGGTCACCGCAGAAGGCCGCTCCGAACGCGGCAACTTCCCGGTCTTCACCCGCCGCCTGCGCCAGTGGAACATGCGCATCACCGCCTACGCTGATCGCCTCATCGACGATCTCGACACCGTCGACTGGCCCGAGGCGGTCAAGGCCATGCAGCGCAATTGGATCGGCCGCTCGACCGGTGCGCAGATCACCTTCCCGGTCCGTGAGGACGTCAGCATCGACGTCTACACCACCCGCCCTGACACGATCTTCGGCGCCACCTACCTCGTGCTCAGCCCCGAGCACCCGCTCGTCGACGCCGTGACAACCGAATCCTGGGACGACTCCGTCCCGGCAGCGTGGCGCGGTGAGGGCAGCACCCCGGCCGAGGCGATCGCCGCCTACCAGCGCCAGGCTGCGGCCATGACCTCGGTGCAGCGCCAGGAGAATAAGGACAAGACCGGTGTGTTCACCGGCACCTGGGTACCGAACCCGGCCACCGGTGAGGACATCCCCGTCTTCGTCGCCGATTACGTCCTCATGGGCTACGGGACCGGGGCGATCATGGGTGTGCCGGCAGAGGACGTCCGCGACTGGGACTTCGCCAAGACCTTCGATCTGCCCTACATCCGCACCGTCCAGCCGGGCGAGGACCACGACGAGGACAAGCCGTTCACCGGTGAGGGCGTCAAGATCAACTCTGCCAACGACGAGATCGACATCAACGGTGCCGGCGTCGGTGAGGCCAAGGACGCTGTCATCTCGTGGCTGGCCGGCCGCGGCCTGGCCGAGGCGACGACGCAGTACCGGCTGCGCGACTGGCTGTTCAGCCGTCAGCGCTACTGGGGTGAGCCGTTCCCGGTCGTCTATGACGAAGACGGCACGCCGATCCCGCTGCCGGCCGAGCAGCTGCCGGTGACACTGCCTGAGGTTCCGGACTTCTCGCCGCGCACCTTCGACAGCGACGACGTCGACTCGAAGCCCGAGCCGCCGCTGGGTCGCAACACCGACTGGGTCAACGTCACCCTTGACCTCGGAGACGGTCCGAAGACCTACCGCCGGGAGACCTCGACGATGCCGAATTGGGCCGGCTCCTCGTGGTACCAGCTGCGATACGCCGATCCGACGAACGATGAGCAGCTTGTCGACCCGGCGAATGAGGAGTACTGGCTGGGCCCGCGTGCGAACGCCGAATCCGGTGGCGCGGATCTGTACGTGGGCGGAGTCGAGCACGCTGTCCTGCATCTGCTGTACTCGCGGTTCTGGCACAAAGTGCTCCACGACCTCGGCCACCTGAGCTCCTATGAGCCCTTCCACAAGCTCATCAACCAGGGTTACATCCAGGCCTACGCCTACACCGATTCCCGCGGCGCCTATGTCCAGGCAGACGAAGTCGAAGAGCGCGTTGATGATTCCGGCGAGGCGACCTTCTGGCACAACGGGCAGCAGGTGAACCGCGAGTACGGCAAGATCGGCAAATCGCTGAAGAATGTCGTGACCCCCGATGAGATCTACGACGCCTACGGTGCCGATACCTTCCGGCTGTACGAGATGTCGATGGGCCCTCTTGAGCTCTCCCGCGCCTGGGAGACCCGCGCGGTCGTGGGCTCACAGCGGTTCCTGCAGCGTGTGTGGCGCCTCATCGTCGACGAGAACACCGGCGAGCTCGCTGTCGTCGATGACGCACCGGACCGCGAGACGCTGCGGGTGCTGCACACGACGATCGCCGGTGTGCGCGACGACATGGAGCACATGCGGTTCAACACCGCTGTCGCCAAGCTCATCGTGCTGACGAACCACCTGACGAAGCAGGGCGTGAGCCCGCGCGCGGTGATCGAACCGCTGACGATCATGCTCTCACCGCTGGCCCCGCACATCGCCGAGGAGATCTGGGAGCGGCTGGGCCACAGCGAGACCATCACCTACGAGCCGTTCCCGGTCGCCGACGAGCAGTACCTCGGCCAGGACACGGTCACCTGCGTCGTGCAGATCAAGGGCAAGGTCCGCGACCGGCTCGAGGTCTCACCCGATATTTCGGCTGAAGAGCTGGAGAAGCTGGCTCTGGAGTCCAACGGCGCCAAGCGCACCCTGGCCGGCGCAGGTGTGCTCAAGGTCATCGTGCGTGCGCCGAAGCTCGTCAACATCGTCCCGGACAACTGAGCGAGACACTGATCGAGCTGGTGCCCGGCACCGGCTGGAAAGGGAATCCATGAGTGCACTGTCCGAACGGATCCGGTCGACTCTCCAGGTCAGCCCGGTCATCGACCCAGCGACCGAGATCGGGACCCGCGTGCAGTTCCTCGTCGACTACTGCCTGTCGACAGCGACGAAGGGATTCGTCCTCGGTATCTCCGGCGGCCAGGACTCGACGCTGGCCGGCAGGCTCGCCCAGCTGGCTGCCGAACAGCTGCGCGGCAGGGGAGTGGACGCGACGTTCTGCGCCGTCCGCCTGCCCTACCGGGTGCAGCATGACGAAGATGACGCACAGGCCGCCATGGAGTTCATCCGTCCGGACGTCGCGCTCACCGTCGACATCGCCGGCGCCGTCGACGCCACGGTCGAGGCGTTCAACGCGGCCACCGGTGAGACGATGACCGACTTCAACAAGGGCAATGTCAAGGCTCGCCAGCGGATGCTCGTGCAGTACGCGATCGCCGCGCAGCGCTCCAGCCTCGTCCTCGGCACCGATCACGCCGCCGAGGCGGTCACCGGCTTCTACACGAAGTTCGGCGACGGGGCCGCTGACGTCACCCCGCTGACCGGGCTGACGAAGGGGCAGGGAGCAGCGCTGCTGCAGCACCTCGACGCCCCTGAGCGGCTGTGGCAGAAGGTGCCGACGGCCGACCTTCTCGATGAGACCCCGGGCAGCACCGACGAAGACGCGCTCGGCGTCAGCTACGCCGACATCGATGCCTACCTCGAAGGCCGGGAGGTCTCAGCGGCGGCAGCCGAGCGGATCGAGGATCTGTACCAGGCCAGCGAGCACAAGCGCCGGATGCCGGTCGCCCCGGCAGACGGCTGGTGGATCCGCCACTGACTCACACGGTGCGGGTCTCCAGCGCCGTGCGCTCGAAATCGCGCAGGCTGTCGAGGAACGCATCCATGTTCTGCTCGCCGGCGTCCCGGGCGGCGCTGAACTCGTGCCAGCCGCCTTCGCGGATATCGCCGGGCTTGATCTCGAGTGCGCTGTCGGGAATGTAGGTCTCCTCAGACACCCACGAGTCGAAGCTCTTGCCGGCCCGGTAGACGTCCATGAACGCTGCGTGCATGCTCTGCTGTTCGAAGCTGGTCTTCTTGAACTCGTCGAGGAACGTGCGGAGCGGCTCCATCAGCTGCGGGTCGAGTGTGCTGAACCCGTTGGCCAGCCGCATGTACTGCACGAGCCCGGCATCCTTGGGAAACAGCTCCAGGACGCGCTTGGCCCGCGTTGTGTCAGCCGCTTCGTCCTCGTCCTCTTCGATGGGGCTCAGCCCGACCGAAGCATAGGTCTTCGAAGCGTCGGCGATCTCGGCGTTGAGCCGGTCGATGCGCTGCTGGTCCTGCCACCATTTCACGCCGATGAACAGCAGGCACACGGCCACCAGGAGAACGGTCACGATTCCGATCACCCAGGCCGCGCGGTGCAGGGGCGGAATGAGGAACAGCACCAGGCTGATGACGAGCACGCCGGCGGCCGCAGCGGCGGCGGGCGTGTTGAGGAGGAAATCACCGAAACGCTTCACCGCTCCAGGGTACCGAATTCCTGCTTTCAGACTGCGAACATCTATGCTGTGAACGGAAGAAGATCGGTCAGTTCAGCATACTCACGGCGGCCACCCTGCCAGCTCACTGACCGCTGATGCGACAAGCAGTGAGGAACACAACACGATGGCGAAGATCTCGGTGATCGGATGTGGATATCTGGGAGCCGTTCACGCCGCGGCCATGGCATCGCTGGGCCACGACGTCGTCGGCATCGACGTCGACGAACGCAAGATCGACTCCCTCCGCCGGGCCGAAGCACCCTTCTTCGAACCAGGTCTGGAAGACCTGCTCGACCGGGCGCAGACCAGTGACAATCTCGCCTTCACCACCGACATCGTCGAGGCGGCCAGCGCTGATGTGCACTTCATCTGCGTCGGCACCCCGCAGCGCAAGAGCGAATTCGCAGCCGACATGACTTATGTCGACGCCGCCGTCGAAGCCCTGCTGCCGCACCTGAGCGACACCGACCTCGTCGTCGGCAAGTCCACCGTCCCGGTCGGCACTGCCGCCCGGCTGGCCGAACAGGTCACGGCCACCGGTGCCGCCCTGGCATGGAATCCGGAGTTCCTGCGCGAAGGCCACGCGGTCGAGGACACCGTGGCACCCGACCGGCTGATCTACGGCGTACCCGACGGAGAGGCCGGTGAACGTGCCACCGAGATCCTCGACGACGTCTACGCCTCGATCGTCGACTCCGGCACCCCGCGTCTGGTGATGGACTACGCGACCGCCGAGCTCGTCAAGACCGCCGCGAACTCCTTCCTGGCCACGAAGATCTCCTTCATCAACGCCATGGCCGAGCTCTGCGAGGCTGCCGGAGCTGATGTCACCCAGCTCGCCGATGCGATCGGCATGGACGACCGGATCGGACGCAAGTTCCTCAACGCCGGCCTCGGCTTCGGCGGTGGCTGCCTGCCCAAGGACATCCGTGCCTTCATGGCCCGCGCCGGTGAACTCGGCGCCGACCAGGCCGTTGCGTTCCTGCGCGAGATCGACTCGATCAATATGCGCCGCCGCGTGCGCATGGTCGACCTTGCCCGCGAGGTCGTCGACGGCTCCTTCATCGGCAAGCGCATCACGATCCTCGGCGCAGCTTTCAAGCCGAACTCCGACGACGTCCGCGACTCCCCGGCACTGGCTGTCGCCGGCCTCATCGCTCTGCAGGGCGCCGTCGTGACGGTCGCCGACCCGCAGGCGGTCGACAATGCCCGGGCGATGTTCCCTGACCTCGAATACGAAACCGACTTGGAGACCGCGCTCACCGGCGCCGATGCGGTGCTGCTGCTGACCGAGTGGCAGGAATACCGCAGCCTCGACCCGGTTGAGAGCGCCAAGCTCGTCAAGCAGCAGGCGATCGTCGACGGCCGCAACGTCCTCGACCCCGTTGCCTGGCGCGCAGCCGGCTGGACGTATCGGGCACTGGGCCGGCCGTGACAGCTCTGGCGGTCATCTGCGACTCCACCGCGAACATCGACGCGGACACCGCTGAGGCGTACTCCGAACGCCTCGGCGGCCTGTTCGCGATCGTCGACCTCAGCGTCACCGTTGGGGATGACTCGCGGGCGGATAACGAGTGGACTGCCACCGAGGTGTGCGCCGGGATGGCATCAGGACTGGCAGTCACGACGTCGCTGGCCAGCCCCGAGCAATTCAGCACCGCGATCTCCGAGATGGCCGAAGCCGGTGCCGAGGCAGTGCTCGTGCTGACGATGTCAGCCCAACTGTCGGGCACGCACGCCTCCGCACAGCAGGCCGCAGGTGAGGCGCCTGTGCCGGTGCACGTCGTCGACACCCAGCTGACGTCGGCCGGTATGGCCGGTGCGGTGGCCCTCGCTGTCGCTGGTGCCCAGCGTGAGGTTCCTGTTGAGAGCCTGGCAGGCGAAGTCACCGACTGGTGCCTCGCTGAGACGCGCACCTTCTTCATGCCCGACTCATTGGAATACCTGCGCCGCGGCGGCCGGATCGGAGCCGCATCATCACTGGTCGGCCGAGCCCTGTCGATCACACCGGTGCTGGGCCTGCGTGACGGAACGGTGACACCGCTGGCCCGCGTACGCACCCGGGCACGGGCCGTTGATCGCGTCATCAACCTCGTGACCGAATCAGCCTACGAATTCAGCGAACTCTACCCCGAGCGCGGACAGGAAGTGGTCCTGCTCCACGCCGAGGCTACCTTCGACGAAGCCTCAAACACTGCCCACCGTCTCGCGGCTGCCGTGCGGGACGCCGACCTGCCGGACGGCACGCAGTTCCGCCAGGCAGTGCTCTCCACGGTCGTGACCGCCCACGTCGGACCGGGCAGCACCGGACTGGTCGTCCAGACCACTCCCTAGAACAGCACTCGCCAGCGCACCCGGTGGTGTGGATGCCACGCGGCGTCCACACCCTGCTACACATCCGGCTTGCAAAAGCAGGCTCCCGCTTACCGTGCGCGTATGGCTCCATCACCGGACGACCGGCTGGCCGACATGCTCACCCGGTCCAAACAGCACGGCTGGGCACCCAGCGCCAGCCACGCTGCCCGGGACCGCCCGCACCACCACCGTTGGCCCCTGAGCCCTCCACCAGACACCGCCACCCAGGCTGAGGAGGAGTTCGACGAGGACGCAGCCAACGATGCTGAGATCCTGGCGCTGCTGCCCGGCAACCGGCCGATTCCACGCCGCTGGATTGTTCTTGCCATTGTTGTCATCACCGTGTTGGGAATCGCAGGGTTCGTCCTGCTGCGCAATCCTGACCCACCTGAAGCCAGCGCAGCCGCTGACCCACAGACAGCGCAACCGCAGAGCCCTGCCGGTGCTGGGCAGGGCAGCTCTGCTGATGCACCGGTGCAGGTGAGTGCCGATGCCGAGGAGGTCACCGCCCATGTCGTCGGCGCCGTCGCCGAACCTGGGGTCGTGAGGCTCCAGGGAGGAGCCCGGGTCGTCGACGCGATCGAGGCTGCGGGCGGTCTGAGCTCAGACGCTCAGCCCGAAGGTGTGAATCTCGCCCGCCTTGTCGAGGACGGCGAGCAGATCATCGTGCCTGACCGCAGCAGCCTGCCAACCGGGCAGGGCCACGAAGCTGGGGACCAAGGAGCAGGCCAGGCAACCAGCACGGGACCGGGGACAGGGCAAGCCGGTTCGCAGGCGAACACAAAAGTGAACATCAACCACGCTGAGGCAGCAGAGCTGGAGACGCTGCCCGGAGTCGGCCCAGCCACCGCCCAGGCCATCATCACCCATCGCGAGGAGAACGGGCCCTTCGGGTCAGTCGAGGACCTCGTGCTCGTTCACGGCATCGGCGATGCCACACTGGCGCGGCTGCGCGAGCACATCACAGTCGGATGAGCACCGGGCATCAGCGCCGCAGCCGAAACCGCCCTCTGCTCTCGAGGACGGGAGCTCACATCCGAGCATGGGTGCTGCATGGTGCCGGCCTGCACCGCCTGCTCAGTGCAGCAGCCGTCGGGTGGCTGGCAGCATCCGGTGTGCTGCCTGCCGACCTCACCGCGACAATCGGCTTAGGTCTCGCCTGCGTCAGCGCCGCAGCTCTCATGGGTCAGCGCATCACCGGCAGAGGACAGTCCCAGCTGACCGGTTGGCTGCTGAGCACCGCACTGCTCGCCGGGGCGGTCTGCGCTCTCATCGGGGCCGCACGCCTCGCGCAGCCGACGGAGACGACCCTGTACAGCGGCCCAGCCCTCATTGCGGCAGAATCCCACGCAACCGACTCCGGCAGCTATCGCACAGAGATCCGCACCCAGTTCGGACCTGCCACGGCACTCAGTCCCACTCCGCTGCCAGCCGCAGGCACCCAGACGACTACGCGGGCAGAGCTTGAGACCAGCGGCTCCCAGACCATCGCCTTCATCCGCGGAAGGCCGGAGATCCGCAAACAGCCAGGACCCGTATGGCAGATGCGTGCCCACATGCGCAGCTTCCTCGCCGACACGTCTGGAACCGCGCACGACGGAGCTCGGTTGCTGCCCGGCCTCGTCGTCGGCGACGTCTCACAAGTCGGCGATGACCTGACCGAGGAGATGCGCACCGTCTCACTCAGCCATGTCACCGCGGTCTCCGGTGCCAACATCACGATCGTCTCGTTGGCAGTTCTCTGGGTGGCCGGTTTTGTGGTGCGGGTACGGGTGGTGCGCATCATCCTCGCCGTGGCCGTCACCGCAGGCTATGTCTTCATCGTCGGACCTGAACCCTCAGTGACACGCGCTGCAGCCATGGGCATGGTCGGAGCACTGGCAATGCTGCGCGGAACCCGGACGGCAAGCCTGGCGCTGCTGGCTGCCGGCATCATCGGCGTGCTGGTCTACCAGCCGGGATTGTCAGGCTCAGTGGGATTCCACCTCTCCGTCAGCGCCACAGCCGCCCTCATCATCCTCGGCCAGCCGCTGAGCGACCGCCTCGAATCCTGGGGACTGCCACGGGTCGTGGCAACAGCGCTCTCAGTGCCGTTGAGCGCCCAAGCAGGTGTCACCCCGGTGCTGCTGGGAATTGATGGCACCATCTCTGCCTGGTCGGTGCTGGCCAATGCGCTCGCCGCACCGGCAGTCGCACCCGCCACGCTGCTCGGCATGATGGTGCTCGTCTGCAGTCTGCTGCCGGGCGGCACCTGGCTCGGCAGCATCATCGTCGCTCCAGCGAACTGGAGCGCCTGGTGGATCGCCCGTCTGGCGCGGGTCTTCGCCAACCTGCCAGCCTCAGAGCTGCCGTGGCCCGCTGGACTGCTCGGGATCGGCCTCAGCTGCGTCGTCCTGGCAGGACTCTGTCTGATCGTGCTCGAATACCGCATCCTCCACCGGATTGGCGCTGGCCTGCTCGCCGCTGCGCTGGCAGCCGGGCTCCTGGTTCCCGGTATCCGGATTCCAGTCGCCTCCGGCTGGGCCGCGATGTTCTGCGACGTCGGTCAGGGCAGTGCCACCCTCATCAGCCTGCCCGGCGACGACGTGCTCGTCATCGATGCCGGTGAGGACGAAGATCGCATCGACATCTGCCTTGACCAGACTGGTGACCAGCGTGTGCACCTGCTGATCTCCCATTTCGATGCCGATCACTTCGCGGGCTATGCAGGCACCGGCTTCGGCCGGGATGTCGCGTCCGTGTATTTCCCGGCCGGAACGGAACACGATCCGGGCCTGAAGGGAATCACCCACGCTTTCCCGGAGGCCCAGCGCACTCCGGTCAGCGCTGGACAGCGATTTCAGTTCGGCTCCGTGCACTGGACGATCCTCTGGCCGCCAGCGATCGCCGGACCCGCGCACGGTGATGAGAACAGCCGCTCTGTTGTCGTGCACGTACAGACCAGCACATTCAGCGTCATCGTCCCGGGCGACATCGGCGCACAAGAGCAGCGCCGGCTGGCCACCGTGACGCAGCCAGCCGACGTGCTTGCCGCACCCCATCACGGTTCCGCCGACCTGGATGAGGCGTACTTCCAGGCTGCCGGAGCCAAGCTCGGCGTGGTCTCCGTCGGAGCCGACAACCGGTATGGCCACCCGACGACGCGCGCACTGGCAGCCTTCGGCACCAGTCCGGTGCTGCGCACCGACGAATGCGGTTCGATCGTCATCGACGCACACAGACAGGTCAGCTCAGGCTGTCCGGGCTTCGTACTAGGGTAGAGGCGTGGCAGCGAAGAAGAAGACCCTCATCCCGTACAACCGGGCCAAACCCGCCCCGGTCGTGGTGATCTCCGGGCCTGAGGCAGTGCTCATCCGCAAGGCCCAGGATCGTATCGTCGCCGCCTGCCAGAAGTCCGCGGATCTGGAGACCTCCTACCTCGATGCAGCCGGATACGAACCCGGTTCCCTCGACCTCGTGGCCGGTGCCAGCCTGTTCTCCGAACGCAAGCTCGTCATCGTCGACGGCGTCGCGCAGATGAACGACGCCTTTCTCGCCGATGCCCTCGACTACGTCAAAAAGGTCAACGAAGACGCCGTTCTCGTGCTCAAGCACTCCGGAGGCAACCGCGGTTCAAAGCTGCTGACAGCCATCGAGAAGGCCGGTTATCCGCGCGTCGATGCGCAGGCGCTCAAGAGCGACAGCGACAAGCAGGCGTTCGCCCAACAGCAGTTCGCCGCTGCCAAACGCGAGATCTCCTCCGGTGCGCTCGCCGCGCTCATGGACGCACTCGGAGCCGACCTCTCCGAACTCAATGCCGGCATCGAACAGCTGCTGGCCGATACTGAAGGGCCGATCACCGAGCAGACGGTTGACGCCTACTACGGGGGCCGAGTCGAAGCGACCGGGTTCAAAGTCGCCGATGCCGCCGTCTCAGGCCGGACATCCGAAGCGCTCACCCTGCTGCGCCACGCCCTGGCCACCGGCACAGACCCGGTTCCGCTGGTCGCAGCGATCGCGATGAAGGTGCGCAACATGGCTCGTGTCGAAGGGATCTCCGGCAGCCCGCAGCAGCTGGCGTCTGAGCTGAAGATGGCCCCCTGGCAGGTCGATCGGGCCAGGCGCGAGATGCGCTCCTGGAACGACGTCGCACTCGGACGCGTCCTCATCGAAGTCGCTGAAGCAGACTATGCCGTCAAGGGCGGTGGCCGTGATCCGGTCTACGCGCTCGAGCGGCTCGTGACCTTCATCTGCCAGCAGTCGAAGGTGCGCTGAACCGGGCAGACTCCGGCAGGGGAGCAGCCGACGCCTGGGCACACGAATGAGGGCCAGGGATCCGAATCGGATCCCCGGCCCTCAGCCAGTGCGGTCAGCGCATCAGAGCGCGTTAACCTTCTTGGCAAGCTTCGACTTGCGGTTGGCCGCGTTGTTACGGTGCAGCACACCCTTCGACACAGCCTTGTCCAGCTTGCGGGAAGCCTTCTGGAAGGCGGCCTGCGCTTCTTCAGCGTTGCCGGCCTCGACCTGCTCGCGCACGGCGCGCACAGCGGTCTTCACCTCGGTGCGCACAATGCGGTTGCGCTGGCGAGCCTTCTCGTTCGTCAGGTTCCGCTTGATCTGAGACTTGATGTTTGCCAAATCCAACACTCTTTCGTGTTCGTCACTGTTCATGGTCGTGAGGGCTACTCACTGCTCGCCACAGCACTGCGGGGAAACACAGAGACTGCCAGAGCCGCGAGTGTACATTCACCCGACCACTGGTGAGACACACACCAACGGTGAACATACAGCGACCGATTCTACACGAGCACTAGGCGTTTCGCACTTCGTCGACGACGCGGGAGAACAGCCCCATCGGCATGATCGCGCCCTCCCGGCGCACCGCACCGTCTTCGATCCGCACGATCCGGTCGAGACGGATCTCCGAGGGCCGGTGCTCCACGTCCCAATCACCGGTGCCGATGTTGATGTAGCGGGCGTGCTCGGTCACATGGACCTCGCCGACCGAACCGGGGATGTTGTCCTTGCTTGTGAGCATGAGCCCGAGCAGCCACCGGCCCTCCCGGCCGATGATGAGCACCGGACGGTCCTTGCCCTTGGAATGGTCCTCCTCATAGGGCACCCACGCCCACACGATCTCACCCGGATCGGCTTCCCCGTCGAGATCCGGGGTGTAGATCGGGCGGATCGGGCCGGTGTAGTCACCGGGGTACCCGCCGGAGGGCCGTCGCGGGAAGCTCTGCTTGGGACGCTGTCGGCCTGCTTTCGTGGCAGGAGCGTACTCGCTGCGCGGGTCAGCACCCTTCGTCTTCCGCTCCCGAGGCGCCTGCTCGCGTTCCCGGCGGGCTCGCTCAGTGCGTTCGGCTCGGCCTGAATCGCGGTACTCCCGCAGCACGGTGGCCGGTTCCTTACCGCCGATGACGTCACCGATCGCCTGGCGCGTGCGCGGATCGGCCAGTTTGCGGCTGACGAAGCCGACGCCGCCGCGCACTCCGCGGTTGACGGCCCGGCGGGCGAGTCCCTTGAAATCCATGCTCACAGCCTAGCGAACTCGTGTCTCATCGACAGGCGGGCTGCAGCACTTCACCCGCAGTGCTCGATCAGCGCCTGAAGCGGAAAATGATCGGAGGGGTACTGCACACCGCGGCCAAAGATGTTGACGCCGGTTGCGCAGGTGCGCAGACCTGCCGTGTGCAGGATCCAGTCCATGTGCTGCCCGTCGCGGCGCGGGCCTCGGTAGCCGTGGAACGTATTGATCTCGCACGTCTCCGACGGGCAGGAGACCACCGCATCGGTCAGCAGCCCGGAATCCATGAGCGTGCGGTAGACGGCCCGGTCCTTATAGGCGTTGAAGTCACCGATGAGCACCGATTCGGTTCCCGCTTCCCGAATCTTCTCCAGGATGAGGGCTGCGGAGTTGACCTGGGCGTGATCGGACCGATGGTCAAGGTGCACGTTGATGAACCGCAGCGGAGCGCGCGTGCGGGTGTCGACGGCATCCACGACGGTCATCGTGCGCGGATAACGAGCACCCCATGACTTCGAACCTGGCACATGCGGACGCTCGGACAGCCATGACACCTCCTGGTGGGTGATCTCCAGGCGGCGCGAATCGTAGATTACTGCGGTGAACTCGCCGGCATCCCCGCCTTCGCGACCCTCACCGAGCCACTGGTAGTGATCCGGCAGCGCATCGATGAGCCCGGTGAGCTGGCGCAGCATCCCCTCCTGGGTGCCGATGAGGTGCGGGCGTTCCTGCCGGATGACCGCTGCCGCCTGCGGCAGTCGCCTGCGCCACGGCTGCCCGTCGAGGGCCGGATAGCGCAGGTTGAAGGACATGACGGAAAGCTGGTCAGCATCGCGTGGACGGAGAAGCATGGCCTCATTCTACGAACCGGCCACCACCGCCTGATGCCAGTTCGGTGCCAGGCACACGGTCATGGAACAATAGAGGTTCGCTCGTATACGAAAGGGACGTCGACGTTCATGGCACCACAGGTCAGTGATGACGCCGCAGCACGCATCCAGGTAGCGGCGACCCCGCAGGAGCTCATTCGCAACTTCTGCATCATCGCCCACATCGATCACGGCAAATCGACACTGGCCGACCGGATGCTCCAGATCACCGGGGTAGTGCAGCCGCGCGATATGCGCGCCCAGTACCTCGACCGGATGGACATCGAACGCGAACGCGGCATCACCATCAAATCCCAGGCCGTGCGCATGCCGTGGGAGGCCGACGGCGCACCCTACGCCCTCAACATGATCGACACGCCGGGCCACGTCGACTTCACCTACGAGGTGTCGCGCTCGCTGGCCGCCTGCGAAGGCGCACTGCTGCTTGTCGACGCCGCCCAGGGCATCGAAGCCCAGACCCTGGCGAACCTGTACCTGGCGATGGAAAACGACCTCACGATCATCCCGGTGCTCAACAAGATCGACCTGCCGGCCGCCCAGCCGGACAAGTACGCCGACGAGCTCGCCGGGCTCATCGGCTGCGAACCCGAGGACTGCCTGCTCGTCTCCGGCAAGACCGGCGAGGGCGTCGAAGAGGTCCTCGACCGCATCATCACCGACATCCCCGCCCCGGAAGGCGACCCGGACGGCCCAGCCCGAGCGATGATCTTCGACTCCGTCTACGACACCTACCGCGGAGTCGTCACCTACGTCCGCGTCGTCGACGGCAGCCTGCGCCCGCGCGACAAGATCGAGATGATCTCCACCCACGCCACCCACGAGCTCCTGGAGATCGGCGTATCGTCACCGGAGCCGCACCCGTCGAAGGGCCTGCGGGCAGGCGAGGTCGGCTACCTCATCACCGGCGTCAAGGATGTCCGGCAGTCCCGCGTCGGCGACACCGTCACCACCGCCCACAATGCCGCAACCGAGCCGCTGGCCGGCTACCAGGACCCCAAGCCGATGGTGTTCTCCGGGCTGTTCCCGATCGACGGATCCCAGTACCCGGATCTGCGTGAGGCACTCGACAAGCTCAAGCTCAACGACGCCGCACTCACCTATGAACCGGAGACCTCCGCGGCACTCGGCTTCGGGTTCCGCTGCGGGTTCCTCGGCCTGCTGCACCTGGAGATCGTGCGCGAGCGCCTCGAACGCGAATTCGACCTCGACCTCATCTCGACCGCCCCGTCGGTCGTCTACGAGGTGCGGATGGAAGACGGTTCCGAACACACCGTGACGAATCCCTCGGAGTACCCCGAGGGCAAGATCGCCGAAGTGCACGAGCCGATGGTGCGCGCCACCGTGCTGACCCCCAGCGACTTCGTCGGCCCGGTCATGGAGCTGTGCCAGGCCAAGCGCGGGCAGATGAACGGCATGGACTACCTGTCCGAGGATCGCGTCGAGCTGCGCTACCGGATCCCCCTCGGCGAGATCGTCTTCGACTTCTTCGACCAGCTCAAGTCCCGCACCAAGGGCTATGCATCTCTCGACTACGAGCCCGACGGCCAGCAGGCCGCCAACCTCGTCAAGGTCGACATCCTGCTGCACGGCGACACCGTCGATGCGTTCTCGGCGATCGTCCACCGCGATGAGGCGTACAGCTACGGCGTGAAGATGGCCTCGAAGCTCAAGGAGCTCATCCCGCGCCAGCAGTTCGAGGTGCCCGTCCAGGCCGCGATCGGTTCGCGGATCATCGCCCGTGAGACGATCCGGGCGATCCGCAAGGACGTGCTCTCCAAGTGCTACGGCGGTGACATCAGCCGTAAGCGCAAGCTGCTGGAGAAGCAGAAGGAAGGCAAGAAGCGCATGAAGATGGTCGGCACCGTCGAGGTGCCCCAGGATGCCTTCATCGCCGCACTGTCCTCCGACGGCGACGGGGCGAAGAAGAACTGATATGCCCGCCCAGCCTGCGGGCGAACCGGTACCGCTGGACGGCAGCCTGCCGGCCAGCGCAGTCGTCGGTGCCGCCGAGCGCGGCCTGAGCCTCTATATCCACGTCCCGTACTGCCGGGTGCGCTGCGGGTACTGCGACTTCAACACCTACACCGCCGACGAGCTCGGACCCGGCGCCTCGCGCAGCGACTACCGCCCGATGCTCGCCGCTGAGCTCGACTTCGTCCGGGCATCTATGGACCGAGCGGGCTTTCCCGACCGGGAGGTCTCCACGGTCTTCTTCGGCGGCGGCACCCCGACCCTGCTGCCAGCAGACGTGCTGGCCGGGGTGCTGACAGACGTGCAGGAGCGCTTCCGGTTCGCCGCTGATGCGGAGATCACGACCGAGGCGAACCCTGACACGCTGAGCCCGGACTACCTTGCGACTCTGGCAGCGGCTGGATTCACGCGGGTGTCTCTTGGCATGCAGTCGGCCGTTCCCGAGGTGCTGGCCACCTTGGACCGCACGCACGACGCCGCGCGGATCCCGCAGGTCGTCGAATGGGCGAAAGAAGCCGGCCTGCAGGTCAGCCTCGACCTCATCTACGGCACACCGGGGGAGAGCCTCGATGACTGGCACGTCTCCCTCGAACAGGCGATCGCCTGCGCACCTGATCACGTCTCGGCCTACTCGCTCATCATCGAAGACGGCACGAAGATGGCTGCCCAGATCCGGCGCGGGCAGCTGCCGATGCCCTCTGACGACGATGCCGCTGACAAGTACGAACTCGCCGACCAGCTGCTCGGTGCCGCCGGCTACCAGTGGTACGAGGTGAGCAACTACTCAACCGGTCCAGACACCCGCTGCCGGCACAACCTCGCCTACTGGCACGGCGACGACTGGTGGGGATTCGGACCCGGAGCCCACTCCCACCTCGGCGGGGTGCGGATGTGGAATGCCAAGCATCCGCGTGCCTGGGCCGACCGGCTGCGCGCCGGGCATAGCCCGGTCATCGGCCGGGAGATCCTCGATGACGAGGTGCAGGAACTGGAGCGGATCATGCTCACCGCCCGGCTGCGCGAGGGCCTGCCGATCGCGAGCCTGCCGGCTGCCGGCCAGGTCGAGGCTGCCGAGTTCGCACGCGCCGGGCTGCTGGAGGCCGGCGCCTTCGAACGCGGGATCTTCAGCCCGACGCTGCAGGGCCGGCTGCTGTGCGACCTCATGGTCCGCCGGATCACCGAAACGCTGTGAGGCCGGCCCCAGCGGGACCGGCCTCACAGAATCACGAGCTCGTGCTGGTCACTTGACCATGTCGATGGTGAGCGGCGCACGGTAGCCCTCACCGTTGTTGCCGCGCACGGCAGAGATGATCGCGAACACATACAGCGCGATCACCGGGACGAAGTACAGAACGTAGATGATCGCTCCGAAACCGAGTGTCACGATCGTGATGATGAAGAAGACAATCCCGAGGCCGATGAGGTAGAGCGTGTAGGAGATATTCGTATTCAGCATCTGCCGTGCGTGTTCGCGGACGAAAGCGCTGCGGTCCTTGTAGATGACGAAGATGATGAGCGGCATGAGCCAGCCGAGCAGCAGGATGCCGACGCCGTTCCACATCGCCATCTGCCGTTCGTCAGGATCGGCGTGCCAGTAGCCTGCCGACCCCTGCTGGTAGGCGCCTTCTGGGTGGGGGCCGCGCAGCGGTACGCCAGCCAGAGTCGAACCGCCGATCGGCTGGCCGTTCGGGGCCGTCGGGCGCTGCTGCTGAGGACCCGGCTGACCATAGGCGCCCGGCTGTCCGCTGTAGCCGCCAGGCTGCTGGTAGCCGCCGGGCTGGGAACCGGGACCAGGATGGCCGCCGGGCTGCGAGCCGTAGCCGGGCTGGCCGGCCGGCTGCGAGCCGTAGCCGCCCTGGGGATTGTATTCGGAGCTCATGGCTGTCCTTTCAGAGAGTGTTCTGCGCTCTACGGTAGTCGAGGTGCGCGCGTGCCGTCACGGCGCGATGATGCAGTCCTGGCACATCGGAACGGCGCGCGGATGCGGCAACAGTCTGACACAGGTGCCGTGGCCGCTCACACCTGCCCGTAGAGGTGGTCGACGGTGACGAAGTCGATGAGCTCCTCGACCCGGCCCGACAGCGTCGGCTCGACATCGGCGATCGTCCTCACCGAGCGCAGGATCCGCTGCCAGCCCAGAGCGATATCGCGCTGATCGCGGGCCGGCCAGCCGAGCCGGCGCAGCGTGCCGACCTTGAAGTCCTCCCCGCGCGGGACCTGCGGCCACACCGGAATCCCGACGACGGCCGGCTTCACCGCCTGCCAGATGTCGATATAGGGGTGGCCGATGATGTGCACGACCCCGGCGAAGCGCTCATCGGCGAGCACCGCCTCGGCGATGCGGGATTCCTTGGTGCCGGCCACGAGGTGATCGGCGAGCACCCCGACGCGATGCTTCCGGTCGGGTCCGAACTCGGCGAGCTTGTCAGCCAGCACGTCGAGGCCGCCGAGCGGTTCGACGACGACGCCCTCGCCGCGCAGGTCATCACCCCAGATCTTCTCCACCAGCTCAGCGTCGTGCTTGCCCTCCACCCAGATGCGCGAGCCGCGGGCCACCCGTGCCCGCTGGTCGGTCCTGGCCACCGATCCCGAGGCGGTGCGCGCCGGGGCAGCCGGGCGGCTGGCCTGCGGGCGGGTGATCGTCACCGGTTTGCCGTCGACCCAGTATCCCGGTCCCAAGGGCGCGAGGCGGGTGCGGCCGTGGCGGTCCTCCAAGCGCATGACCCAGCCGGCAGAGGTCTTCTCCACCCCGGTGATCGCCCCGACATACCCGGTCTCGACGTCCTCGACGACGAGGCCGCGCTGGGCGGGCACCTCAGCTGAGCGGGGACGGCGGTGGGCGCGCGGGGAGGAGCCGGCGAGCACATCGGCTCCGTAGGGATCGTAGAAAGTCACACGACAAGGGTAATTGCGCCCACCCGGTGTGGCCCTGTTTGGGCAGACCATCGGCGAGGCGTACACTTGATTGGCACTCGCATTGACTGAGTGCCAGCCCGCGTGCGTGCGGGCATGCGGGCCGGACACGAGTGAGGAGGAGGTCGAGGCCACGTGAACGATGACCGCCGGACGCGCGTGCTGCGCGCCATCGTCGAAGACTACGTCGCCACGAACGAGCCGGTCGGCTCGAAGGCGCTCGTCGAACGCCACCAGCTCGGCGTGTCCCCAGCGACCATCCGCAACGACATGGCCGCGCTCGAAAGCGAAGGGCTCATCGCCCAGCCCCACACCTCGGCCGGGCGCGTGCCCACCGACAAGGGCTACCGGCGCTTCGTCGACCGCATCGACGAGGTCAAGCCGCTCTCGGTAGCCGAGAAGCGGGCGATCGCCCGGATCCTCGAAGAGCCACTCGACATCGACGAGATGCTCGAGCGCACCGTCCGGCTGCTGGCCGGACTGACCCAGCAGGTCGCCGTCGTGCAGTACCCGATCGCCCGGCAGACGAAGGTGCGCCACATCGAACTCGTCTCGATCGCCGCCCACCGCCTGCTCGTCGTGCTCATCAGCGACGCCGGGCAGGTCGAACAGCGCCTCATCGACGCCGGCAGCGAACTGACCGACGAGGAGGTCGCCAGCCTCCGCGACCGCATCCGCGCCGCCGTGCACAACGTGCCGATGGACGCCGTCAAGCAGGCCTGTGAGCGCATCGAGGTGCCACCAGAGCACCAGCGAGCCGCCCACGCCGTGGCCACCGCCCTGGCCGACCTCAGCCAGGTCGGCCGCCAGGACCGCCTCGTCATGGCCGGCACCGCCAACCTCGCCCGCTCCGCCCGCGAGCTCGGCGCCCACATCGGCCCACTCCTCGAAGCCTTCGAGGAGCAGGTCGTGCTGCTCAAGCTGCTCACCTCGATCGCAGCCGAGACCGACGAGGTCAGCGTGCGCATCGGCAGCGAGAACACCGTCGAGTCCTTCTCCTCGACCTCGGTCGTGGCCACCAGCTACGGGGCGCAGGATTCTGCGGCCAGCCTGGCGGTGCTCGGCCCGACCCGCATGGACTATCCGACGACGATGGCCGCAGTGCGAGCTGTGGCGAAGTACGTCTCGGTCATTCTCAACGACTGACCGGCCCACACGCCCGCAACAGACAACCGATCCGCGAATCGCCTCATCGATCAAAGGACGAACGTGACCAACCACTATGAAACCCTCGGCGTGCCGAAGGACGCCTCGACGGCGGACATCAAGAAGGCCTACCGCAAGCTGGCGCGCGAACTCCACCCCGACGTCAACCCCGGCCGGGAAGACGAGTTCAAGCAGGTCGCGGTCGCCTACGAGGTGCTCTCAGACCCGGAGAAGCGCCGCAACTACGACATGGGCGGCTCCGAATACGGCCAGGGCTTCGGCGGAGCGAACTTCGGCGGGTTCTCCGACCTGTTCGAGACGTTCTTCGGCGGCGGCATGGGCGGATCGCCCCAGCAGCCGGCCTCGCGCAAGCGCCGCGGCAAGGATGCGCTCATCGGCATCGAGATCGACTTGGAGACCGCAGTCTTCGGCGGCACCGAGGAGATCGACATCGCCACCGCCGAGGTGTGCGAGACCTGCCAGGGAGACGGCACCCGGCCCGGCACCTCGGTCGAGACCTGCTCACTGTGCCACGGCACCGGCTCGGTCCAGCAGATGACCCGCACCCTGCTCGGGCAGATGGTCACCAACCAGACCTGCAACAACTGCGGCGGCTACGGCACCCGCATCACCGACCCGTGCACCTCCTGCCACGGCGACGGACGCGTGCGCGTCGAACGCACCCTGAGCTTCCGGATCCCAGCCGGCGTGTCGACCGGCACCCGCATCCAGCTCGCCGGCCGCGGCGAGGTCGGACCCGGCGGGGGGCCTCCCGGAGACCTGTTCATCGAGGTCACCGTCGCAGAGCACGCCTCCTTCGAACGCGACGGCGACAACCTGCGCTGCACCATCGAGGTGCCGATGACCGCCGCCGCCCTCGGCGCGACGGTCAAGCTCGACACCTTCGACGGTGCCCAGGACATCGAGATCCCCGCCGGCACCCAGTCGGGCACCACCCAGAAGCTCGCCGGCCTCGGTGCCAAGCGGCTGCGCCACCAGAGCCGCGGCGACCTCATCGTCACGATCAACGTCGCCACCCCGAAGAAGCTCGACGCCAAGCAGACCGAGCTGCTCGAAGAGCTCGCCCGGCTGCGCGATGAGACCCAGCCGGAGGCCACCGTCGGCAAGGCCGATGAGCGCAGCGCCTTCCGCCGGTTCCGCGAGAGGTTCGCCGGGCGATGACCCTGCCGGTCTTCATCGACCCGGACATCACCCACCCCGGCGAGCACGGTGAGGTCATCGCACCTGCGGCGGTGGCTCATCACGTCGTCACCGTCCGCCGGATGCAGGCGGGCGAGGAGCTGCAGCTCAGCGACGGCGCCGGCCTGCGCATCACCGGCACCATCACGACCGCTGAACGCAATGACCTGCGCATCGCCGTCACGGCCGTCCAGGTCGATCCACCGGCCAACCCGCAGCTCGTGCTCGTGCAGGCCCTGGCGAAGTCCGGCCGCGACCTCGCCGCCGTCGAAGCGGCCGTCGAGGTCGGCGTCGACGCCGTCGTCCCATGGGAGGCGCAGCGCTCGATCGTCAAGTGGCCGGCAGCCAAAGCCGGCAAGTCGATCGCCAAGTGGCGCCACACCTCGGTGGCGGCCGCCGAACAGTCCCGCCGCGCGTTCGTGCCTGCCATCAGCGAACTCGCCCGCGGCACCGGACTGGCTGACACGTTCACGGATGCCGATGCGGTCTTCGTGCTGCACGAGACCGCCAGCCAGCCGCTCACCGCACAGCTGCGCGAGCTGGCCGACAGCCTGACGGCCGCACCGGGCGGCATCGAGCGGCTCGTGCTCGTCGTCGGTCCCGAAGGCGGGATCTCCGATCCTGAGATCGCCGCACTCACCGCAGCCGGTGCGCAGACAGCCCTGCTCGGTGCCAGCGTGCTGCGCGCCTCGACAGCCGGGCCGGTCGCCCTCGGACTGTGCCAGGCCGCCCTCAGCCGCTGGTGAGCCCAGGCGGGCCGGGCACCGACGCGCTAGAGTTGCCCATGAGAATCCGCACGCGAGAACACCGCTGAACACAACCTGAGAAGAGGACCTGAGCTGGAGCCCCAGAACACACCGGCACCCGAAGACACGCGCGAGGCCGAGACGGCGCACACCCGCGTGCACCTGTCGATCCCGGAGAACATCGACCCCGTCGCCCTGTTCGGGCCCGCCGAGGTCAACCTGCGCACCCTTGAGGCACTCGCCCCGGAGGTCGACATCCACTGTCGGCAGCACGAGATGACGCTCTCCGGCCCGGAAGCCGCCGTCGGCTCGCTCGTGACGACGATCGGCGAACTCAAAGCGCTCGTCGCCGCCGGGCACATCATCGAACCCGATGCGGTGCGCCGGGTGCACACGATGGAGCCCGAAGCCGGCAGCCCAGCCCGCGTGCTCAGCGAGAACATCCTGTCCTCCCGCGGGCGCACCGTGCGCCCCAAGACCTACGGCCAGCACCAGTACGTCGCAGCGATCCGCTCGCACACCATCACCTTCGGCCTCGGCCCGGCCGGCACCGGCAAGACCTACCTGGCGATGGCGATGGCGGTCAACGCGCTGCAGAACAAGGCCGTCTCGCGGATCATCCTCACCCGGCCCGCCGTCGAGGCAGGGGAGAACCTCGGGTTCCTGCCCGGCACCCTCGACGAGAAGATCGACCCGTACGTCCGTCCGCTCTATGACGCGCTGCACGACATGATCGAACCCGACCGGATCAAGATGCTGCTCGACTCCGGCACCATCGAGGTCGCCCCGCTGGCCTATATGCGCGGCCGCACGCTCAACGACTCCTTCATCATCCTCGACGAAGCGCAGAACACGACGTTCGAGCAGATGAAGATGTTCCTCACCCGGCTGGGCTTCGGCTCACGGATGGTCGTCACCGGCGACACCAGCCAGGTCGACCTGCCCGGTGCCGCACGCAGCGGACTCGTCCTCGCCCAGGACATCCTTGGCCACGTCGACGACATCCAGTTCTGCCGCCTGACGAGCAAGGACGTCGTCCGCCACGACCTCGTCTCGGCGATCGTCGACGCCTACGACCTGTGGTCCGGGCGCGAAGCCGGTCCCGCGAGCCAGAAGGGACGCTGAGATGGCCATCGACATCGGCAACGAGACCCCAGCCGAGATCGACCTGCCGGAGGTCGTCGCACTGGCTGAGCATGTGCTTGAGCGCATGCACATCAACCCCGCCGCCGAGGTGTTCATCCGGTTCATCGACGAGGCGGCGATGACCGAGCTGCACCTGCGCTGGATGAACCTCGACGGCCCGACCGACGTCATGTCCTTCCCGATGGACGAGCTCAAGCCCGGCCAGGACGAAGCCGGGATGCTCGGCGACATCGTCATCTGCCCCGGCGTGGCCGCCGAACAGGCCGCAGCCGCCGGGCATTCGCTCAGTGATGAGATCCTGCTGCTCACGGCTCACGGCCTGCTGCACCTCATGGGCTATGACCACCACGAGCCCGAGGAGAAGGAAGAGATGTTCGGCCTGCAGCGCCACCTGCTGCTGACCTGGTTCGCCGAGCGCGAGCCCGGCCGCACGACGATCCCCGAGCCGACTGAGGACTGAACACCGTGCCGATCCTCGCGTTCATGCTCCTCGGCCTCATCTGCATCGCCTTCGCCGCCGTGCTCGCAGCAGCCGATGCCGCGATCTCGAACGTCTCCCACCACGAGATCTCCGACGCTGCCGAGGACGGCACCCGCGGCGGCACTACTGCCGCGGCGATCCTGGCCGACCTGCCCACCCACATCAACGTCCTGACCTTCGTCCGCCAGTTCTTCGAAGCACTGGCCACGGTCTTCATCGCCGTCGGCTACTACCATGTCTTCGGCATCAGCTGGCAGCTCATCCTCGCCTCCGTCATCACTGCCTCGATCGCGGTCTTCGTCGTCGCAGGCGTGTCCCCGCGGACCATCGGCCGGCGCCGGTCGCTCAAGGTCAGCCTGCTCACCGGCTGGCTGGTCGCCGGACTGCGCCGCGCACTCGGACCGGTGGCGCGGATCCTCGTGTGGCTGGGCAATGTGCTCACCCCCGATAAGGTCTTTCGCGACGGCCCGTTCGTGACAGAAGAGCAGCTGCGCGATCTCGTCGAGCGCGCCTCGGCTGTCGACGTCATCGAAGACGAAGAGCGCGACATGATCGAATCGGTTTTCAACCTCGCCGACACCCGCGTGTACAAGGTGATGGTCCCGCGCACCGACATCGTCGCCATCGACTCCGACCAGCCGCTGGTCAAGGCGATGGAGCTGTTCCTGCGCTCGGGCTTCAGCCGCGTGCCGGTCATCGACGACGACCTCGACGACGTGCGCGGAGTGGTCTACCTCAAAGACGTCGCCCGCCGCCTGCACCTGCACCCTGAAGACGCCGAGGCGCCGGTGTCCGAGCACTGCCGGCCGGTCGTCTTCGTACCCGAGACCAAACCGGTCGATGAGCTCATGCGCGAGATGCAGCTGGCAAGCAACCACGTCGCGCTGGCCGTCGACGAATACGGCGGCACCGCCGGGCTCATCACGATGGAGGACATCGTCGAGGAGATCGTCGGCGAGATCGAAGACGAGTATGATGCCGCCGAGGACGATATCGTCGAAACCGCGCCAGGGGAGTACCTGGTGAGCACCCGCACGCAGATCGACGACCTCGCCGAGTTCTTCGACACCCGCATCGAAGACGAGGACGTCACAACCGTCGGCGGGTTGCTGTCGAAGGCGATCGACCGCGTGCCGATCGCCGGGGCGCATGCGACGATCTCCGGACTGTACATCGAAGCCATGCCCGGCCAGGGCCGCCGCCACCGCATCACCCACGTGCGCGTGCGGCGGGAACGAGAGACTGAGGACGTATGACCGACCTGTTCCGCACCGATCTGCCCGAGGGCTACCGCGCCGGCTTCGCCTGCCTCGTCGGCCGCCCGAACACCGGCAAGTCCACCCTGACCAATGCGCTGGTCGGCTCGAAGATCGCGATCACCTCGGCGAAGCCGCAGACCACCCGCCACACGATCCGCGGCATCGTCCACCGCGACGACCACCAGCTCGTCCTCGTCGACACCCCCGGCCTGCACCGGCCGCGCACCCTGCTCGGCGCCCGCCTCAACGACCTCGTCGCAGCGACCCTGAGCGAAGTCGACGTCATCGGCTTCTGCCTGCCGGCCAACGAGCGCATCGGACCCGGCGACCGCTACATCGCCGAACAGCTGCAGATGGTCTCCGGACGCACCCCGGTCGTGGCACTCGTGACGAAGACCGACCTCGTCGACCGCGAACGGCTGACCGAGGCGCTCATCGCCGTCGAACAGCTCGGCGACTTCGCTGACATCGTCCCGGTCTCCGCCCGCGACGGCTACCAGGTCGACACCGTCGACGCAGTGCTGGCCAAGCACCTGCCCGAATCCCCGCCGCTGTACCCCGACGGTGAGATCACCGATGAACCGGAGACGGTGCTTGTGGCCGAACTCGTCCGCGAAGCGGCCCTGGAAGGCGTGCGCGACGAACTGCCGCACTCCCTGGCCGTCCAGGTCGAGGAGATGCGCCCGCGCGAAGACCGGCCGGAGGACAAGCCGCTGTGGGATGTGCACGTCAACCTCTTCGTCGAGCGCCCCAGCCAGAAGGCGATCGTCATCGGCCGCAAGGGCGCCCGCCTCAAGGAGATCGGCATGACGGCCCGCAAGAACATCGAGGCCATCCTCGGCACGTCGATCTACCTCGACCTGCACGTCAAGGTCGCCAAGGACTGGCAGCGCGACCCCAAGCAGCTCGGACGGCTCGGCTTCGACTTCTCCTGAGGCACCCGGTCGGGCACCACAGCCGGTCAAACGTTTGTAGACTTATGTGCTGTGAGTGAACCGCAGATCATCAAGCTGACCGAGCGCCGCCCGGAGGTCGCCCCCGAAGACCTCATCGACGGATTCGTGCCGCCGCCCCACTTCTCGGATGTGTCGTTCGACAGCTACCGGCCGGACCCGCAGCAGCCCTCGCAGTCCGAAGCCCGCGACAAGCTGCGCGACTTCACCCAACAGCGCCGGGAGACCGGCTTCCTGTCCAAGCTCTTCGGCTCCAAGCCCAAGGTCGGCAAGGGCATCTATCTCGACGGCGGATACGGTGTCGGCAAAACCCACCTCCTGGCAGCCGCCTGGCACGCCCACGAGAAGCCGGCCACCTTCGGCACCTTCGTCGAATACACCAACCTCATCGGCGCCCTCGGCTTCCAGCGCGCCCGCGACGAGCTGTCGAAGATGAAGCTCGTGTGCATCGACGAGTTCGAACTCGACGACCCGGGCGACACTGTCATGATGTCGCGGCTCATGCGCGAGCTCACCGACGCTGGCGTCAAGATCGTCGCGACCTCCAACACGCTGCCCGGCGCGCTCGGCCAGGGGCGCTTCGCCGCCCAGGACTTCCTGCGCGAGATTCAGGCACTGTCCGACCAGTTCACCGTGCTCACCATCGACGGTGAGGACTACCGCCACCGCGGCAGCCCCACACCTCCGGAACCGGTCGATGCCGCAGGACTCGACGACTACGCCGCCGGCACCAGCGCGACGATCGTCGCCCGCGATGACTTCGACGCGGTGCTCGAGCACCTGTCATCTGTCCACCCCTCCCGATACAGCCGCATGCTCGAGGGCATCGACATGGCGCTGTGGGACGACGTGCACACCATCGACAGCGAAAGCGTCGCGCTGCGCTTCGTCGCTCTCGTCGACCGGATGTACGACCGCGGCATCAGCATCCAGAACAGCGGCCAGCGCCTCGACGCCGTCTTCACCGACGACATGGTCTCCGGCGGGTATCGCAAGAAGTACCTGCGCTGCCTGTCCCGGCTCACCGCGCTGGCCAGCGGAACGGAGAAATGATGAAGCTCGAACCCGCTCAGCAGCCGCCGCTTGCCGACAACGTCGACCAGGCAGCCCCGGCCGAGGTCGCCGAGCTGCTGCGGTTCAAACCCGGTGGCGACTTCTCAGCCATCGACACCTCAGCCACCCCGGGCTTCACAGGGGGCAAAGCCGCCGGCAAGGAAGCCCAGGCGATCGACCACGAGCTGCTCTCCGACCTGCAGGAGCGCCTGTACGCCAACGCCAATGCCGGCGACCTGCGCAAGGCAGTGCTGCTCGTGCTGCAGGGCCGGGACACCGCCGGCAAAGGCGGAGTCGTCAAGCACGTCGTCGGCGCGCTCAGCCCGCACGGAGTGCAGGTGGCCGCCTTCGGAGTCCCGACGGAGGAGGAGGCCTCGCACCACTTCCTGTGGCGGGTCTACCGCGCACTGCCGAAGTTCGGAAACATCGGCGTCTTCGACCGCTCGCACTACGAAGACATCCTCGCGGTGCGGATGCACAAGCTGCGCCCGCCGTCGGTGTGGCTCGAACGCTACGACACGATCAACGGATTCGAGGACAGCCTGACCGATTCCGGCATCCACATCGTCAAGTGCATGCTCACCGTCTCCCAGGAAGAGCAGGCCGAACGGCTGGAGAACCGGCTGCGGCGCGTGGACAAGCACTGGAAGTACAACAGCGGCGACGTTGCGGACCGCGGACGCTGGTCGGAGTACACGCAGGCCTACCAGGACGTCCTCGATCGCACGTCGACCGATGAGGCTCCGTGGTACGTCATCCCAGCCGACCGGAAGTGGTACTCCCGCTGGGCGATCGTGCGCCTGCTCATCAACGAACTGCAGAAGCTCGACCTCGACTGGCCGCTCGGCGACTTCGACCCCGAGGCAGAGCTGCGCGATCTCAAGGAGACCAACAAGCAGTTCTCCGACTGACGACGTCGCGGCTGACGCGCGTCAGCGCGGCAGCAGCCAGCGGAACACCGCCCAATCCGGGACCCAGTCCGGCAGGCCGGTCATGAGCAGTCCCAGCCACACCACGCCTGCCACGAAAGCGCCCGTCAGCGTGGCGATGCCCAGCGACACAGACCAGTGGCTGGCGCGCAGCCATTCCGTCCATCTGTGCAGCACCGCCCGGCCCCACAGCAGCAGATTCTGCGCCCACTGGAACTCTGAGGCGATGATCGCCAGGCCGATGAACACGATGAGCCATCCAGGACCCGGCAGCGGCACGAGGATGAGCCCGATGACGATCACGGTTCCGCCCACGCAGCCGACGAGCCAGCGGTAGACGAAAGCGGTCTGCGGATTGCTCATGATGAACCTGCGCCAGCGCAGGAACGACAGCCGGGCACGCCGAAACCACGGCCGGCCCTTCTTGTGCGTGCGGGACAGCCAGCCATGGGGACGGGGATGGCGCTGTGTCACGCCACCAGTGTAAGGATTCCGGCTCCACAGCGTCCTCGGCACGCTCCCAGGTGAGCGTGCTTCCGCCGCGTGGGAATGGGCCAGAATGGGCCTCACAACCGTGTGACGAGCGTCACTGCCAGACGATTTGGCAACTTTGAGTTCACCCGATAGAGTTGTTTCTCGTTGCAAGGAAATCTCCCTCGCAATCATGCGGATGTGGCTCAGTTGGTAGAGCATCACCTTGCCAAGGTGAGGGTCGCGGGTTCGAGTCCCGTCATCCGCTCGGAGACAGGCCAGACCGTCTCACGGTGGAGTGGCCGAGAGGCGAGGCAGCGGCCTGCAAAGCCGTATACGTGGGTTCGAATCCCATCTCCACCTCGGCTTCGCCTTCGGGCGCAAGCGCGATTGGCGCAGCGGTAGCGCGCTTCCTTCACACGGAAGAGGTCACTGGTTCGATCCCAGTATCGCGCACGGCGTTGTACGCCATGCACAAGTGAATACGCCACCACGCACGTGGAATAGGCGCGATTGGCGCAGCGGTAGCGCGCTTCCCTGACACGGAAGAGGTCACTGGTTCGATCCCAGTATCGCGCACAGAACGAGAATGCCGGGCATAAGTGCCCGGCATTCTGCGTTCCCTCGGTCCTGCTGCAGGCGTGTGCACCCCGCTGTGACAATCCTGTGACGAGATCGCAACGAGGCTATGCGCCGACGGGCGGACCTGCCGGTTAAGCTGGGGTGGAACGCACTTACCGACCTCGACCTGAAAAGAGAGCCACCATGTCTTCTCAGCCCCCATACGGCTCCGATCCGTACGGCGACAGCGGCCAGGGCGGACAGCCCGGATACGGTTCGCAGCCCGGATACGGCGCCCAGCCCCAGTACGGTTCGCAGCCGAGCTACGGCGGACAGCCGCAGTACGGTGAGCAGGCCCCCAACTATTCGGCAGCCGGCGGCTACCCCGGCGGCGAGGCCGGCCCGGCCGACCAGTACTCACCGAACTACAGCGGCCAGGCCGACCCGTACGGCGGTGGGTACGGGAGCGGTTACGGCAGCGACTACGGATCCGGCGGCGACTCGAAGGCCCGCAACATCCTCGGCATCCTCGCTCTCATCGCCGGCATCATCGCGTTTCTGACCTCCGGCGGCGCGTGGATCCCGGTCCTTGGCTTCGTCGTAGCCGGCATCGCTTTGCTCCTGGCGGTCGCCGCCATCATCCTCGGCTTCATGGGCCTTTCTGCGGCTAAGCAGAACAAGGCGACCAACCGCGGAATGAGCATCGCCGGCCTCATCCTCGGCGGCCTGGCCCTGCTGGGCACGATCATCCTCGTCGTCGTCCAGGTCTTCCTCCTCAATTCGATGTCGAACGTCGACCCGTCGCCCACGGAGCAGCCGACCGATTCCGCGACCCAGGACCCCGGACCGACCGACGGAGCGCAGCCGACCGAGGAAGCCGAGCCGACCGAGGATCCCTCCCAGCAGGCAGGCGGGGCAAGCGAAGGCTCAGTGGACCTGACATCGGGTGTGACGCTGGCCGTGTCCGTCGGACCGGACAACGTCGACTTCGGCGCCAACACGACCAACGGCGAGATCGCGCGGGTCGTCTACACCATCGACAACACCTCAGGATCGGACTTCGACCCCGGCTTCCCGACGATCAAGTGCACCTACTCCGGTGGCACCTGCAACGACGTCTTCGACGGTGACTACTCGGGCGGCCTCGCCTTCGAAACCGTCCCAGCCGGAGAGAAGAAGGAATTCGCTCTCGGCTACGAGGTGCCCCACAGCGAGCTGGACTCACTCAAGCTCGAAGTTACCATCCCGAACTCGGACCAGGGCTACAACGCCCCCTACACCTTCGAGAAGAAGTAATCCGACCACCTGAGATGGGCTGAGGTTCCGGCAGCGGAACCTCAGCCCATCCGCTTCTGCCAGGCGGCAGAAGCGGTAGACTTTCACCGACCGCCATCACCGACGACATCAAGGAGCACCGCAGTGGCCGATTCCATTCAGCTCGAGGGCAGACAGATCCCATTCGAGGAAGGAATGACCGGCACGACGGTGTACGCCGACCGGAAAGACGTCATCGCCATCGAGCTCAACGGCGCCTCCGCAGACCTCGACCGCGAACTCTCACCCGGAGACGTCGTCAACCCGATCACCCTTGCCGACGACGAGGGACTCAACATCCTGCGCCACTCCGCCGGCCACGTCGTCGCACAGGCCGTGCAGGAGCTCTTCCCCGGCGCCAAACTGGGCATCGGCCCCTACATCACCGACGGCTTCTACTTCGACTTCGACGTCGCTGAGCCCTTCACCCCCGAAGACCTCAAGCAGATCGAGAAGCGGGCCAAGCAGATCATCAAGCAGGGCCAGGCATTCAAGCGTGTGGTCGTGAGCGAAGACGAGGCCCGCTCCCGCATGGCCGATGAGCCGTACAAGCTCGAGCTCATCGACGACCGGTCCAAGGCCGGTGACGACGAAGAGGCATCGGTGGAGGTCGGCGGCGACGAGCTGACCGTGTACGAGAACACCAACCGGCAGGGCGAAGCCGTCTGGCAAGACCTGTGCCGCGGACCGCACCTGCCGAGCACCAAGCACATCGGGCAGGGCTTCGCCGTCACCCGATCCTCTGCCGCCTACTGGCGCGGTGACCAGGCCAACGCCTCCCTGCAGCGCATCTACGGCACCGCCTGGGCCTCGAAGGACGACCTCAAGGCCTACCAGGACCGCATCGCCGAAGCCGAGCGCCGCGACCACCGCAAACTCGGGGCAGAACTCGACCTGTTCTCCTTCCCCGACGAACTCGGCTCCGGTCTGCCGGTGTTCCACCCCAAGGGCGGCATCGTCAAGCGCGAGATGGAGGACTATGTGCGCCGCCGGCACATCGAGGAGGGCTTCTCCTACGTCGGCACCCCGCACATCTCCAAGGAGTCCCTCTTCTACACCTCGGGACACCTGCCGCACTACGGGGAGAACATGTTCCCGGCGCTGCAGGTCGACGAGGTCCGCGACGAGGAGACCGGTGAGATCGTCAAGGCCGGCACCCCGTACCGGCTCAAGGCGATGAACTGCCCGCTGCACAACCTCATCTACCGTTCCCGCGGCCGGTCCTACCGCGACCTGCCGCTGCGGCTGTTCGAGTTCGGCACCGTCTACCGCGATGAGCCCTCCGGCGTCATCCACGGGCTCACCCGCGTGCGCGCCCTGACCCAGGACGACTCGCACTCCTACGTCGCCGAGGAAGACGCCGCCAAAGAGATCCGGCACCTGCTCGACTTCGTGCTCTCGCTGCTGCGCGACTTCGGCCTCGATGACTTCTACCTTGAGCTCTCCACCCGTGATGAGGACGGGAAGAAGAAGGACAAGTTCATCGGCTCCGACGAAGTGTGGGCGGAGGCAACCGAGGTGCTGGAGTCCGTGGCCCTGGAGACCGGTCTCGAACTCGTCCCGGATCCCGGTGGTGCCGCCTTCTACGGACCGAAGATCTCCGTGCAGGCGCGCGATGCGCTCGGCCGCAGCTGGCAGATGTCGACGGTGCAGCTGGACTTCAACCAGCCGGAGCGCTTCGACCTCGAATACCAGGCCGCTGACGGCACCCGCAAGCGCCCGGTCATGATCCATGCCGCGAAGTTCGGGTCGATTGAGCGGTTCTTCGGCGTGCTCACCGAGCACTACGCCGGCGCGTTCCCTGTGTGGCTGGCCCCGGTGCAGGTGACCTGCGTGCCGGTGGCTGAGGAGTTCTCGCCGTACCTGCACGAGGTCGCCGCGAAGCTGCGCGCCCGCGGCGTGCGCGTCGAAATCGACGACTCCGATGACCGGTTCCCCAAGAAGATCCGCAACGCCTCGAAGTCGAAGGTGCCCTACACCCTCATCGCCGGCGGCGACGACCGGGACGCGGGTGCTGTGTCGTTCCGGTTGCGCGACGGCAGCCAGGACAACGGGGTCGCCGTTGACGAGGCCATCGAGCGGATCGTGGAGGCAATCGAGATGAAGGCGCAGGTATGACCGGCGAGGACGTCAGCCAGGCAGCCGCCCGGATGCCCGAACCCGAGGCGGCCGCCGGGTTCCCCGGTGAACCCGACGGCCTGCAGCGGCTGTGGACCCCGCACCGGATGGTCTACATCGGCGGGCAGAACAAGCCCAAGGACGACAGCACCCCGGAGTGCCCGTTCTGCCTGGCGCCGAGCAAGGACGACGAAGAGGGCCTCATCGTCGCCCGCGGCGAGCACGTCTTCGCCGTGCTCAACCTCTACCCGTACAACCCCGGCCACCTGCTCATCTGCCCGTACCGTCATGTCGCTGACTACACGGACCTGACCGAGGAGGAGACGATCGAGATCGCGCACTTCACCCAGCAGGCGATGCGCGTCATCCGTGCGGTGTCGGCACCGCACGGCTTCAACCTCGGGATGAACCAGGGCGGCATCGCCGGTGCCGGCATCGCCGCCCACCTGCACCAGCACATCGTGCCGCGGTGGGGCGGGGATGCGAACTTCTTGCCGATCATCGCGCAGACGAAGGCACTGCCGCAGGTGCATGCCGACGTCCGCGAACTCTTCTCCAAGGAATGGGCCGCATGAAACCAGCCGACATCACCTCCCTCATCAGCTGCGCCGAGCCGGTCTCGGCCGGTGAGCGCATCCTCTGCCAGCTCACCCGCCCCGACGTCGAGGCCAACAGCTACCGCGCCCAGTACCTCGCCCGCCAGCTTCCGGTCACCGGCACTGACTCCGCCGCCGCGGCCCCGGCAGGGGAGTGGACCCGGGTCAGCCACGGCTGGAACGACAGCGCGCTCACCATCACCGATGACACCTGGGGATTCCTGCGCGCGACCGGCCCGAAGGAGACCCCGCAGCTGTTCGTCGGCACCGCCGGCGCCGAAGCCCGGCGCCTGACCGATGCACCCCTGGGAGTCAGCGGCTTCACCTTCGATCCCTCGGGTAAACGGGTCGTCTACCTCGCCCGCACCCCTGAAGAAGGCCGCTACGGCACCGACGAGGACATCAGCGCCGAGGCCGAGGCCCCGCGCCACATCACCGCAGCGACCTACCTCAGCGACGGCCTCGGCTACGGCGGCGACCGCCTCACCCAGCTGTACTCCGTCGACCTGACAGACCCGGGTCTGACCGCCGAGAGCCTGCTCGGCAGCGACGCGCTGCCGAAGTCCGAGCAGCTGACCGACCACGCCGAGGACGTCCGCGACCCGCAGTTCAGCCCGGCAGGACAGCTCAGCGTCATCGCAGGCCTCGAACAGCCCGCCGGCGACGTCGACCTGCGCTCCCACCTGTGGCTCATCACCGGTGACGGCATGGAGCGCATCGACCTGGGCATGCACAGCGCCCACGTCCACGCATGGCTCGACGACGACCGCATCGCCTTCATCGGCATCGAACACCGCCAGTCTGTCATCGACTTCGTCGCCGCACTGCCCGGCCTCTTCATCCACGACCGCTCCACCGGCCAGACTACCCGTGTCACCTGCGATGAGACGATCGAACTCGAAGGCATCCGGCCGGTCATCGCTGACGGCTGCGCCTACGTCGTCCTCACCGTCGACGGCTCCCAGCGCGCCGCCCGCATCCCGCTCGATGCCGGCACGGTGAGGCTGGCAGACGGTGAGCTCACGCTGGCCGAGGCGACCGGCGCCTCGGGTGCGGAGAGCGCGCCAGCCCTGCTGAGCCCACCCGAACTCGTCGTCACCGGCCTGTGCCGGCACGGCGAGCAGCTCATCGTCACCGCAGCGACCGTCACCTCACCCGGTGAGATCTTCGCCATCGACACCGCAGGCGGGCTCACCCAGCTCAGCGACTTCGCCACCGAGCTCGTCGACCAGCCGCTCGAGGTGACCACCCCGCAGCCGGTGTCGGCCCCGACCCCGCTCGGGGACGTGCACGGCTGGGTGGCGCTCCCGGATGGCGAGGGCCCGTTCCCCGTCGTCCTCAACATCCACGGCGGGCCGTTCTCCCAGTACACCGAGGCGCTGTTCGACGAGACCCAGGTGCTCACCGGTGCCGGCTACGCCGTCGTGTACGCCAATCCGCGCGGTTCCAACGGCCGCGGCCGCGCCTGGGGGCAGGCCGTGCAGGGCGATATGGCCGCCCCGGCACACGCCGATGTGCTCGCGATCCTCGACGCGGGACTGGCCGCCCACCCGCAGCTCGACGGCAGCCGGATCGGAGTCCAGGGCGGATCCTACGGCGGGTACCTCACCGCTATGATCCTCAATGCCGAGGACCGGTTCGCCGCCGGCATCGTCGAACGCGGCTACCTCGATCCGACGACCTTCATCGGCACCTCGGACATCGGCCGGTTCTTCAGCGAGGAGTACTCCGGACGCGACCCGGAGCAGGTCGCCGCCCAGTCGCCGATGACGGATATCGAGCGCAACACCACGCCCACGCTCGTCATCCACTCCGAACGCGATTTCCGCTGCCCGCTGGAGCAGGCGCAGCGCTACTATGCCGCCCTGCAGCGCGCCGGCACCCACACCGAGCTGCTCATCTTCCCCGGCGAGAGCCACGGGCTCTCCCGCACCGGCCAGCCGCGGCACCGCGTGCAGCGCTTCGAACACATGCTCAACTGGTGGAGCACGCACCTGCGCACCTGACAGTGACATCGACCGCGCCCCGCAGCCCCGGCGGGAGGCCGCCGCAACGACCGCACACGAGCTGGCGCACCAGCTCCGCTGAGAGGAAGCAGAATGAAAGCCCGCACCGCAGCACGCGTCGTGCTGCTCAACCCGGCAGGAGAGGTGCTCCTGCTGCATGTCAAGGACATGCACGACGATTCACGCCACTGGTGGATCACCTGCGGTGGCGGTGCCGAACTCGGTGAGACCGCTGTGCAGACCGCCGCACGCGAACTCTCCGAGGAAGCCGGCATCGAGTGCGACCCGGCCGACCTCCTCGGCCCGCTGGCCAGCCGGTCGTTCGTCATGGAGTTCAAGCACCACTCGACGATCCAGCACGAGACCTACTACGGCATGCAGTGCGATGAGGACTTCGACTTCGATGAGGCGATCTGGACCGACATCGAGAAGGCCTCGATCGTCGAGGGCCGGTGGTGGTCGCTGTCCGAGCTGAGCTCCACCACCGACGTCATCTACCCGCCGCAGCTGCCGGCCCTGGTGCAGATGGTGCAGCGCCGGGACGTGCCGGACGAACCGCTGGTGCTCGAATAGCGGCCAGTCGCGGCGGTACACTTCAGACAGCCGTGCGGCAGGCCCCGGCGCTGCTGACGCCGGCCGCAGACGGCACAGACGCACAACCGAGACGAGGAGACATCAGTGGCAGGCCACTCCAAGTGGGCGACAACGAAGCACAAGAAGGCAGCGATCGACGCCAAGCGCGGCAAGCTGTTCGCAAAGCTCGTCAAGAACATCGAAGTCGCAGCCCGCAACGGCGGCGCCGACGTCGAGGGCAACCCCACCCTGTTCGACGCGATCCAGAAGGCCAAGAAGTCCTCGGTGCCCAATGACAACATCGAGCGGGCCGTCAAGCGCGGCGCCGGACTCGACGGCGGCGGCGTCGACTACGAGACCATCATGTACGAAGGCTACGGCCCCGGTGGTGTCGCCATGCTCATCGAATGCCTGACCGACAACCGCAACCGCGCCGCCTCCGAGGTCCGGGTCGCTGTGACCCGCAACGGCGGGTCGATGGCGGATCCCGGTTCGGTCTCCTACAACTTCAACCGCAAGGGCGTCATCGTCGTCCCCGCCGAGGGCACCGATGACGAGGCGATCATGGAGGCCACCCTCGAAGCCGGCGCCGAAGAGGTCAACGACAACGGCGAGACCTTCGAGATCATCTCCGAGGCCACTGACCTCGTCGCCGTGCGCACCGCACTGCAGGAAGCCGGCATCGACTACGATTCGGCCGACGCCTCCTTCGTGCCCAACATCGAGGTGCCCCTCGACGCGGCGACCGCGGAGAAGGTCTTCAACCTCATCGACGTGCTCGAGGACTGCGATGACGTGCAGAACGTCTACTCCAACGCCGACGTCTCCGATGAGGTGCTCGCCGAGCTGAACGGCGCCTGAGCCGATGCGCGTGATGGGAGTCGACCCGGGCCTGACCCGCTGCGGCATCGGCGTCATCGACGCCGCGCGCATCCACCGGCCGGCTCTCGTCGCCGTCGATGTCATCGAGACCCCCAGCGTCAGCGCCGTCGACACCCGCCTCGGCGCGCTGGCCGATGCCTTCGACCGGTGGCTCGATGCGCACCGGCCCGATGTCGTGAGCATCGAACGGGTCTTCGCCCGCCACAACGTCTCCACCATCATCGGCACCGCGCAGGCCTCCGGGCTGACGATGGGCCTGGCCGCCCGCCGCGGCATCCCCGTGGCCATGCACACCCCGTCCGAGGTCAAAGCCGCGGTCACCGGCAGCGGCCGGGCCGGCAAGGCGCAGGTGACGAACATGGTCACCCGGATCCTGCGGCTTAACGCCCCCGTCAAGCCCGCCGACGCCGCCGACGCCCTGGCCCTGGCGATCTGCCACCTGTGGCGCGGTGCCGGATCTGCCGGCTCGACCCCAGGCGCGACGAAGGACGTCGACACCCGGCAGGGTGCTGGCCGGCAGGGCAGCTCGCTGACCCCGGCCCAGCAACAGTGGGCGGCAGCCCTCAAGAGCGCCGGAACGCCGCGTCGCCGGTGACACCGGGCCCGAGGCGTGCTGGCCTCGGCACACGCCGGAGCCGAGGTGCCCGGTTCCGTCCGTGCGACCGGCTAGAGTGGTATTCGTACATACGTTCACACCTGGAGCTTGAGTGATCACCTACCTTTCGGGCACGGTCGCCAGCGTGCGCCCCGACAGCCTCACCGTCGTCACCGCCGGCATCGGCCGCCGCGTCTTCGCCACCCCGGCCCTGACCTCTGGCGTGCGCCACGGCCAGGACATCGAACTGCACACCGTGCTTGTCGTCCGCGAGGACTCACTGACCCTCTTCGGATTCGGCGACGCCGCCGAACGCGACCTGTTCGAAACCCTGCAGACGATCTCCGGCATCGGCCCGCGCCTCGCCCTGGCAGTCCTCTCGGTGCTCAGCCCCGAGGAGCTGAGCCAGGCGATCGCCGATGAGAACCAGGCCGCACTGACCAAGGTGCCCGGCATCGGCAAGAAGGTCGCCGCCCGGCTCATGCTCGAACTGGCCGGCAAGCTCACCTCCTTCCCGCAGCCGTCAGGCACAGCTGCCGCATCCGCGGCCCCGGCCGGCGGTGCCGATGCGGTCTCCGCGCAGGTCGTCGAGGGACTCGTCAACCTCGGGTGGCGGCAGGCGCAGGCGGAGAAGGCCGTGGCCGACACCCGCGCAGAGTTCGACACCGAACCGACGACACCTGAACTGCTCAAGGCCACCCTCAAGTCCATCGGCGGGCGCGTATGAGCGAACCGAGCTACGAAGTCGAGTTCACCGGAGACGACCTCACCGGTGCCGAAAGCGCACGCCTGACCGGCGCCGGGGCCGATGACGCCGAACGAGCAGCCGAGGTCGCGCTGCGCCCGCGGGGCCTGAAGGACTTCACTGGACAGCCGCAGGTGCGCGAACAGCTCTCCCTCGTCCTCGACGCCGCAGCTGCCCGCAACCGCTCCCCCGACCATGTGCTGCTCTCCGGCCCGCCGGGACTGGGCAAGACCACCCTGGCGATGATCATCGCCCATGAGCTCGGCACCCAGATCCGCGTCACCTCGGGCCCGGCCGTCCAGCACGCCGGCGACCTCGCAGCGATCCTGTCCTCGCTCGAAGAGGGCGAAGTGCTCTTCATCGACGAGATCCACCGGGTCGCCCGCGCCGCCGAGGAGATGCTCTACGTCGCCATGGAGGACTTCCGCGTCGACGTCATCGTCGGCAAAGGACCCGGCGCTACCGCCATCCCGCTCGACCTGCCGCCCTTCACCCTGGTCGGGGCGACCACCCGCTCCGGCTTGCTGCCGGCACCGCTGCGCGACCGCTTCGGGTTCACCGGCCACCTCGACTTCTACTCCGAAGGGGACCTGCACACTGTGCTGCGACGCTCAGCCCAGATGCTCGACATCGAAGCTGATGCCGCCGGTCTGCAGGAGATCGCCACCCGCTCCCGCGGCACCCCGCGCATCGCCAACCGGCTGCTGCGCCGAGTGCGCGACTGGGCACAGGTCCGCGGCCGCGGCGTCGTCGACTACGACGCCGCACGCGCCGCACTCAAGGTCTACGAAGTCGACGAGCGCGGACTCGACCGGCTCGACCGCGCTGTGCTGCGCGCCCTCTGCGAGCGTTTCGACGGCGGACCTGTCGGCCTGCGCACCCTGGCCGTGTCCGTAGGGGAGGAGCCGGAGACCGTCGAAGAGGTCGCCGAACCGTTCCTCGTGCGCGAAGGACTCATCTCCCGCACCCCGCGCGGACGCATCGCCACAGGTCAGGGCTGGCGACACCTCGGGCTACCCCCGAAGGACGCCGAACGGGCTCTCTTCGAGTTCACAGACGACGATTAGTGATTGCCGCCGCGTCGCCACTAGACTGACTTCTTGGCTATAGCCCCGTCATATCGAAAGGCTGATCTCACTCGTGGATCCCACAACACTCATCTTCCTTGGCCTCGGCGCCCTCATGCTGTTCTTCCTGTTCAGCAGCCGCAAGAAGCAGAGGGCCCGCCAGGAGAGCATCAAGTCCAATCTGGTGCCCGGTGCCGAGGTGATGACGACGTTCGGTGTGTACGGAACCGTGCTCACCGTCTCGCCGGAGGACCACATCGTCACGATCGAGAGCGGTCCCGGCACTGTGCTGCGCATCCACCAGCAGGCCATCGGCCACATCGAGCCGGCCGCCGGTGTCGCCACCGACGGGCTGTCCGATGACACCGCTGCCGCTGATGCCGACCGCGACCTGCCTGCCGATGACACGCTGGCCTCCGATGACCGCCTGGCGGACGACCGCTTCGACGACTCGGATCGCCTCGACAACTACCGCGGCGGCAACTACGGCGGCGGCGACTACACGTCCGACAACGACCTCGATGACCCGCGCCGCGATGACCGCGGTGACGACTTCAAGGCCTGATCACATCCCAACGAAAGATCCCCTGTGTCAACTTCCGCAGACAAGCCCCGTCCGGGACTGCGCTTTGCGTGGCTGACGATCTTCACGCTGGCCCTCGTCGCCCTCATCGGCGGCGGGGCCATCTGGTCGAACGCCTCCTGGACCCCGAAGCTCGCCCTCGACCTCGAAGGCGGCACCTCCATCATCCTCGAGCCGCAGCTGGAGGATCAGCGCATCACCCAGGAGCAGCTCGAGCAGGCGGTGGCGATCATCCGCCAGCGCGTCGACTCCACTGGTGTGTCCGAAGCTGAGATCACCACGCAGGGCGACCGCAACATCATCGTCAACCTGCCGGGCAACCCGGACGAGCAGACCCGTGAGCTCGTCCGCTCCTCGGCACAGATGGTGTTCCGCCGTGTTGCCGTCGTCGCACCTCCCGAGCCGGACACCGGCGAGCAGCCTGCCGAAGAGCAGGGCGAGGAGGGCAACGACGCCACCGATGAGGAGAAGAAGCAGCTCGAGGAGCTGCTCAAGGACCAGGGCAATGAAGAGGCCCCCGCGGAAGAAGAGCCAGCACAGGGCGGCGCCGGTTCAGTGACCGGCACTGAAGGTGCCGACGTCACGGCCCAGCAGCCCAGCGATGCCGGCACCGTGCCCGGCCCGGCCGGCAACCCCGGCGACGCTGAGGATGCCGAGTCCGGTCAGGGCACCGTCAAGGAAGGCGAGTTCCCGCGCTTCGATCCGCAGACCGACCAATCGTGGCTGACCCCGGAGATCCTGCAGACCTTCCAGGAACTCGACTGCACCAAGGAAGAGAATCGCATCGGCGGCGAAGCAGCCCCTGACGACCAGCCGGTTGTCGCCTGCGACCAGAGCGGTGCGGCGAAGTACGTGCTCGGACCCGTCGAGTTCGACGGCTCCCACATCACCGACGCCGAGTTCACCTTCGAGACGACCGCACAGGGCGCCCAGACGAACCGCCCGGCAGTATCCATGACGCTCGACAACTACGGCGCTGAGGCCTTCAGCCAGATCTCCGGCAAGCTCACCGGCCTGCAGGAGCCCTACAGCCAGTTCGCGATGGTGCTCGACGGCCAGGTGCTCTCAGCACCGCGTTCCCAGGCACACATCACCGACGGCCGGATGATCATCACCGGTCAGTTCACCGTCGAGGAAGCCGAGACCCTGGCCAGCCAGCTGAAGAACGGCTCCCTGCCGATCAGCTTCCAGGTCCAGAGCGAACAGCAGATCTCACCCACCCTGGGTGCCGACTACCTCGCCAAGGGCCTGCTGGCCGGCGGTATCGGTCTGCTGCTCGTCGTCGGATACTCGCTCATCCAGTACCGCGTGCTCGGACTGGTGACGGTCTCCAGTCTCGCTGTCGCCGGTGTGCTGACGTATCTGCTCTTGCTGTTCGTCACCTGGCGCTACGGCTACCGGCTGTCACTGGCCGGTGTCGCCGGTCTCATCGTCGGCATCGGCATGACAGCGGACTCGTTCATCGTCTACTTCGAGCGCATCCGAGACGAGCTGCGCTCCGGGCGCAAGCTCACAAGCGCCGTCGAGATCGGCTGGGATCGCGCCAAGCGCACGATCTTCGCCTCGAAGGCCGTCAACATGCTCGCCGCCGTCATCCTCTACATCCTCGCCGTCGGCAGCGTGCGCGGCTTCGCATTCACGCTCGGCCTCACGGTCATCGTCGACGTCATCCTCGTCATCCTCTTCACCCACCCGATGCTGCAGGTGCTGGCCCGCACCCACTTCTTCGGACACGGCCACCCGTGGTCGGGCATGGACCCGCGCCAGCTCGGCGTCAAGATGGCCGCCTACCGCGGTGCGATGGGCCTGGATCTGGAGAAGGCGAAGGAGAAGTCGAAGAAGCGCGGCTCCTACAAGGAGGCCAAGCGCCGTCAGGCCAGCATCGACAAGCGCTCCGGCTCATCGACGCGCGCCAGCCGGAAGTCCACCGGCACACTCACCGCCGACCGTTCAGAGCTCTCGATCGCCGAGCGCAAGGCGCTGCGCGAGAAGGAAGCCCGCGAACGCGAAGCCGGTGCTGACGCCGATGAGGCACGCACCGACAGCGACGACGTCACTGCCGGAGCAGGACGAAAGGACGGTGATGCCCGATGATGCGCTCGTTCTTCGCCTGGGGCAATGACCTGCACTCGGGCCGCACCTCGATCCCGTTCATCAAGCGCTCGAAGCTGTGGCTGGGCATCGCGATCGCCCTCATGATCGCCTCGCTCATCGTACCGCTGCTGGGCGGATTCAACCTCGGCATCGCCTTCAAGGGCGGTTCCCAGTTCCAGATCGCCAACACCTCGGACACCTCCGAGCAGCACGCTCACGACGCAGTTGCGGAGGTCGTCGGCAACAACGTCTCGACCACGGTCGTGCCGACCTCGGACACGTCCATCAAGATCGACACCGACCAGCTGACCGACGATCAGATGCAGCAGGTCCGTGACGCGCTCGTGACGTCGTACAACGTCGAGAACGCCGACGTCACTTCGAACTTCGTCGGCCCGAAGTGGGGTCAGGACGTGACTGAGAAGATGACGCGCGCACTCGTCATCTTCGTCGCGATCGCGATGCTCGTGATGGCGATCTACTTCCGCACCTGGAAGATGTCACTGGCAGCGATCCTCGGTCTCGTCTTCGTCATGGTCGTCACGATGGGCATCTACTCCGCCCTCGGCTTCGAAGTCACCCCGGAGGCGATCATCGGCTTCCTCACCGTGCTCAGCTTCTCGCTGTACGACACAGTGGTGGTCTTCGACAAGATCCGCGAGAACACCGAGGACTTCAAGGAGAACAACCGCATGAAGTTCTCCGAGCTCGTCAATCTCGGCGTCAACCAGACGACCGTGCGCTCGATCAACACCTCGATGATCTCGGTGCTGCCGATCGCAGCGATCCTCTTCATCGGCGTGTTCCTGCTCGGCGCCGGCACCCTGACCGACATCGCGCTCTCGCTGTTCATCGGCACGATCGTCGCTGCCGCCTCGACCCTGTTCGTCGCCTCGCCGCTGTACAACCTGCTGCGGCAGAACGAACCGGCCGTCAAGGAGCAGGAGGCGATGGTCGACGAGCACCGCCGCAAGCGCGGACTGCCCGACCGCCCACCCGTGCTGTTCGAGGACGTGCGCGCCTGATCCGCATCAGCGAACACGCTCGCCTCGCCCGCGCACAGCACAGAAGCGCGTAAGATAGACAGACCATGGCAGGAATGCTCTCCTGTCATGGTCTGTTGATTATGTGACGAAGGGAGCGACACGTGGCCGACACCACCGGTGAGTCCACGCGCAGGCCGCGCGGCATCTCCCGCCTGGCCTTCTGGACGGCCCGCTCCCAGCATGCCCCGCAGCACCCGAAGGCCCTCGGCCCGCTGCTGCAGGCAGTCGCCCACAACCATCCCAAGGACGATGTCGAGCTCATCGTCCGGGCCTACCGCACCGCCGAGAAATGGCATCGCGGCCAGATGCGCAAGAGCGGCGACCCCTACATCACCCACCCGGTCGCGGTCGCCACCATCCTCGCCGAGATCGGCATGAACTCCTCGACGCTGGCCGCAGCGCTGCTGCACGACACCGTCGAGGACACCGAGTACAGCCTCGACCAGCTGCGCGAGGACTTCGGCGACGAGATCGCCCTCATGGTCGACGGCGTCACCAAGCTCGACAAGATCGAATACGGCGCAGCCACGCAGTCCGAGACCGTGCGCAAGATGATCCTGGCGATGTCCAAGGACATCCGGGTGCTCGTCATCAAGCTCGCCGACCGGCTGCACAACGCCCGCACGTGGAAGTACGTGCCGGCCGCCTCGAGCCAGAAGAAGGCCAAGGAGACCCTGGAGATCTTCGCTCCGCTGGCACACCGGCTGGGCATGAACACCATCAAATGGGAGCTCGAGGACCTGTCATTCCAGGTGCTCTACCCGAAGGTGTATTCCGAGATCGTCCGGCTCGTGGCCGAACGCGCCCCGGAGCGCGAGAAGTATCTGGCGATCGTGTCGAAGGAGATCAAGGAGGAAGCCGGCGAGGCCAACATCATCGCCGAGATTTCCGGCCGCCCGAAGCACTACTACTCGATATACCAGAAGATGGTCGTCCGCGGCCACGAATTCGCCGACATCTACGACCTCGTCGGCGTGCGTGTGCTGGTGGAGACGGTGCGCGAATGCTACGGCGTGCTCGGCCTCGTCCACGCGAAGTGGTCGCCGATCGCTGGCCGGTTCAAGGACTACATCGCCATGCCGAAGTACAACATGTACCAGAGCCTGCACACCACCGTCATCGGGCCCTACGGCAAACCGGTCGAGATCCAGATCCGGACGCATGAGATGCACCGGCGAGCCGAGTTCGGCATCGCCGCGCACTGGAAGTACAAGGACCGCCGCAAGGTCAACCCCCAGGCGATCAACGCCGCCGGCGGACGGATGGCCAAGGTCGGCGACTCCGGCGAGGTCGACCAGGTCGCATGGCTGCGTCAGCTGCTCGACTGGCAACGGGAGACCTCCGACCCGGACGAGTTCCTCGACAACCTGCGCTTCGAGGTCAACTCCAAAGAGGTCTACATCTTCACGCCCAAGGGCGACATCATCTCCCTGCCGGCAGACGCGACCCCGGTCGACTTCGCCTATGCCGTCCACACCGAGGTCGGACACAAGACGATGGGCGCACGCGTCAACGGACGGCTCGTCTCCCTGGACTCGAAGCTGCACAACGGCGACGTCGTCGAGGTCTTCACCTCCAAGGACGAGAACGCCGGGCCGTCCCGCGACTGGCTGGCCTTCGTCACCAGTCCTAGGGCGCGCAACAAGATCCGCCAGTGGTTCTCCAAGGAGCGCCGCGAAGAGGCCATCGAGACCGGCCGCGACCAGCTGGCCCGGGCGATGCGCCGCCACCATCTGTCAGCTGATGCGCTCATGAGCCAGGAAGCTCTGCTCGTCGTTGCGAGTGAACAGCGGCTGCCGGATGTCACCGCGCTCTATGCTGCGATCGGCAACGGCAACATGTCAGCCGCCCACGTCGTCGATCTGCTGGCCAAGGAGGTCTCGGCAGACGAGCAGGAAGATGACCAGCCGACGACCGAGATTCTGCGGCCGTCGAATCGGCGCGGCAAGTCCCGCGGCCACCATTCCTCAACCGAGGGTGTGCGCGTCAAGGGCTCTGATGACATCCTCGTCAAGCTCGCCCGCTGCTGCACACCCGTGCCCGGCGACACCATCATGGGATTCGTCACCCGCGGCGCCGGGGTGTCCGTGCACCGGACCGACTGCAAGAACGTCTCGAGTCTCAAACGCGAACCCGAGCGCATCGTCGAAGTCGAATGGGCACACCACTCGCAGGGCATCTACCTCGTCCAGATCCAGGTCGAGGCACTCGACCGCGCCGGACTGCTCTCCGACATCACCAAGGTCCTCACCGACAACCACGTCAACATCCTGTCTGCCTCGGTGGCGACCTCACGGGCCCGGGTGGCGCAGTCGCGGTTCGTCTTCGAGATCGGCGACTCCACCCACCTCGACACTGTGCTCTCGGCCGTCAAACAGGTTGAAGGCGTCTTCGACGTCTACCGCATCACCGGCGGCTGAACCACCGGTCTCAGCGGATCGGCAGCAGCGTGCGCGCATGGGGGATGATGTCACCGAGCAGGCCGCGCATCCGCACGAGATGCGGGCGCCGGTACTGCTCAGCGACGAACCGGGTGAGCGCGATCTGCTCATCGAAGCCGACTGACTCGAGTACGGCCTGCGCGCCGGCGCGCACCGTCTCCTCGTCCGTGTCAGCATCGAGGAGCTCATAGAGCAGGTCGTACAGCGTCCGCTCCGGTGTCGTCAGGGCCAGCCCGGCCAGCTCAGCTTCTTCGGCGGGGCACACATCGCGTTCGTGGACGACGACCGGCAGGCGGGCAGCCCGGATGCGGCGCCGCACCCGTGTGGTGTATTCCGCAACCACCGGCGCCAGACCCGAACCCCACCACACCCAGTGCGCCGACCGGTGGCTGAGCACCAGTCCCGGCAGGGGAGCGGCCTCGACGCTGCTGGCCCGCAGCCGCGCATCGACCGGCATGCCCACCGGCGCCCAGCAGGTTGCTGAGAGCCGGAAGGCCAGCCCATCGAAGGTCAGCTCCATGAGCTCGGTGTAGCTCAGCGGCTCACCCAAACGCAGCAGATCATCCATGCCCCCACTCTGGCCCAGCTCATGCCGGCAGACCAGGCGCTGGCCGGAATCTGTGGACAGAGCACTGCGGCCCGCCTGAGGACAGGCGAGCCGCAGTCGGCAGTCTCAATCAGACGCAGGCGTCACTGCATCTCTTCAGCCGTGCGGGCGACCTGGTCGCGCCAGGCACGGCGGGCCTCCAGGGCCTCACGCGCCTTGGCGATGTCGCTGTCCTTGCCAGCGGCCTCGGCCTTCTCCAGCTCGGCCTCCAGCTCAGCGATCGAGGCATCGAGCTGGGCGAGCATGCCCGAGGTGCGGGCCTGGTGCTCCGGATTCGTGCGCCGCCACTCAGCGTCCTCCGCCTCAGCCAGCGCCCGCTCAACAGCGCGCAGCCCGCCTTCCATCCGGGAGATATCAGCTCGGGGCACCTTGCCGGCGTCCTCCCACCGATCCTGGATGACACGCAGCTTCTCCTTCGCCGTCACCGGATCGGTGATCGGCAGCAGCGCCTCAGCCTCAGCCAGCAGCTTCTCCTTGACCTTGAGGTTTTCGCCGTACTCAGCCTCGACCTCCTCATTGGCCCGGTTGCGGGCCGCGAAGAACCGATCCTGGGCGGCCCGGAACTTCGCCCACAGAGCGTCGTCGTCCTTGCGCCCGGCACGCGGTGCGGCCTTCCACCGGTCCATGAGGCGCCGGTACTGCTGGGCGGTCTCACGCCAGTCGGTCGAATCCGACATCGCCTCAGCCTCGGTCACGAGCTTCTGCTTGATCCGCTTTCCCTCAGCGTTGCGCTCATCGAGAGCGGAGAAGAACTCGCGGCGGGCCTTGTCGAAGCGGTTGCGGGCCTTGGAGAACCGGCCCCACAGCTGCTGGTCCTGCGAGCGCGGCAGCCTCGGCGTCGTCGCCTGCACCTGCTTCCACTGCTCGAACAGCTCCTTCATCCGGGCACTCGACTGCTTCCACTGCACACGCGCCGGATCCGCATCGGCGATCGCCTCGGCTTCCTCGACGACCTTGATGCGCGCCTGCAGGCCGGCAGCCTTCGACTCCTCATGCGCCTGTGCCTGCTGGGCAGTGGCCTCGGCTGCCTTCTCCGAGACGGCATCGAGCCGGGCGCGCAGCGCATCGAGATCACCGACGACCTGCGCGTCCGCGAGCGCCTCACGCTGGGTGCCGGCCGCCTCGGCGACAGTGGCACCGGCGGCACCAGCAGCCAGGCGCTGCTCCAGCAGCGTGACGGCATCGGCGAGATCGAGGTACTTCTTCGCGAAGTACTCCAGCGCCTGGGCCTCATCGGCATCCGGGTACTGGCCGACCTCCCGCTCACCATCAGAGGTCTTGACGTAGACCGTCGAGTCCTCACCGACCCGGCCGAACGTCTTCGCCTCAGCGATCTCCGCGGTCCGGTCGTGGGCCGGTGCCGCCGGGGCGGCAGGGGCCTGACCGGGCCGGGGACGCAGGGCCGCCGGCGAGGGGACCGCCGAGGGCTTGGGCACCGGCGCCGGCTTCGGCTTCGGGGCGTCGGAGGACTGGGAAGCGCCGGCAGGCGTGGGCGCGGAAGTGGACTGCTGCGTCTCGTCGGTCATATGGCACCTTGTCGTATCGTCGGTCGAATCCTGTGACGGATCACTCAACGCGGGAATGTACCTTCCCAGCATAACGACAAAACCGCGCGCGCCCGCCGCGCTCCGCACGGGTCGATACACTGGTGGCATGGAGATTGCTGGAGTCCGCGCCGAGTTCCTCGACGTCAACTGCTATGCCGTCGCCGCTGAGCATCCCGAGGGGCAGGCACGCGAATGCCTGCTCGTCGACGCCGGCTTCGACTGCGCCCCGCGCATGAAGACGCTGCTCGACGAACTCGGCTGGACCCCGGTCGCGGTGCTGCTCACCCACGGCCACCCCGACCATGTCCTCGGCCTGCCCCGCCTGCGCGAGGTGTTCCCGAGCCTTCAGGCCCACCTCGCCGCCCCTGATGTTTACCGGCTGGCCGACCCTGCCGGCACCCTGTCACCGGAGCTGGGGCAGATGCTCGGCGGGATGATCGGCGACTGGACCGCGCCCGAGGTGGTCGAGACCGCCGATGGTGCGTGCTGGCAGGCTGCCGGGCTGGTGATCGAGGCGACCTACGCGCCCGGGCACACCGAGGGGTCGACACTCTGGCGGGTGCGCGACACCTCGGGCGCGGCCGAGGATCTGGAGGTGCCCGAAGTGCTCTTCACCGGCGATGTGCTCTTCGCCGGATCGATCGGGCGCACCGACCTGCCCGGTGGTGACGATCAGGCGATGCGCACCTCGCTGCGCATGTTCGCCTCGATGCCGGACACCCCGATCCTGCCCGGGCACGGGCCCGGCAGCACGATCGCCCACGAGCTGCGCACCAACCCCTTCCTCTGAACCGGCGCCTGCCGCAGGGGAGAAGCGCATATGACGACCAGCCGACCGGCTGGCACCGGCTGCCGCCTATGATGGATGCGGTCGGCGCACAGCACCGTCGGCACTCACTGGCAAGGAGAACGACTCACATGGCACAAGCCGCACGCCTGTCCGGATTCCCCGAATGGCTGCCCGCCGACCGCATCGTCGAAGAGCGGGTCATCGACCTGCTCAAGCACACCTTCGAGCTCAACGGCTATGCGGCGCTGCATACGCGTGCCGTCGAACCGCTCAGCGCACTGGCCAAGGATGGTGAGATCGACAAGGAGATCTTCGCTGTCTCCCGGCTGCACGGCGACCCGTCTGACTCCCGCAACCCGATGGGCCTGCACTTCGACCTGACGGTGCCCTTCGCCCGCTACGTCGTCGAGAACGCAGGCCACCTGTCGTTCCCGTTCAAGCGCTACCAGATCCAGCCGGTGTGGCGCGGTGAGCGCCCCCAGGACGGCCGGTTCCGCGAATTCATCCAGGCCGACATCGACGTCGTCGCCGAGGACAGCCTCGCCGATCACTTCGAAGTCGAGGTCCCGCTGGTGATGGCGCAGGCCTTCGACGCGCTGCGCGAACTCGGCGTGCCGCCGGTCAGGATCCTGGCCAACAACCGCAAGCTGCTTGAAGGCTTCGCTCGCGGTCTGGGCCTGGAGAACATCCCGGCTGTGCTGCGCAGCCTTGATAAGTACGACAAGATCGGCCCCGACCGGGTCGGCGAGCTGCTCGCCGCCGACGCCGGCGCTTCGGCGGCCCAGCAGCAGGCGCTTTTGAAGCTGGCAGCCATCGAATCCGACACCTCGGCGTTCGCCGATGAGGTCCTCGCCCTCGGCGTCAGCGATGCGCTGCTCGATGAGGGACTCGAATCCCTTGTCCGCCTCGTCGATGCCGCCCACCGCATCCAGCCCGGCGTCGTCGTCGCCCAGCTCAAGATCGCCCGCGGCCTGGACTACTACACCGGTTCGGTGTACGAGACCCAGCTGCTCGGCCACGAATCGCTCGGCTCGGTGTGCTCCGGCGGCCGCTACGACTCCCTGGCCTCTAACGGCAAGAAGACCTACGCCGGTGTCGGCATCTCACTCGGCGTCTCCCGGCTGATGTCGCGGCTGGTCGGTAAGAACCGGATGGTGGCCGCGACCCGCTCGGTGCCCACAGCCGTGCTCATCGCCGTCACCGATGAAAGCGGCCGCAGCGAGGCCGATGCGGTGGCCATGCAGCTGCGCCGCCGCGGCATCCCCGTCGACGTCGCACCGGCTGCCAGCAAGTTCGGCAAGCAGATCCGCTTCGCCGACCGCCGCGGCATCCCGTATGTGTGGTTCGTCGACGGTGAGACCGGTCACGAGGTCAAGGACATCCGCTCCGGCGAGCAGGTCTCAGCCGACCCCGAACTGTGGACGCCGCCGGCTGAGGACGTCTGGCCGCGCGTCGAACGCGTCACCGGTGACGAGGGCTGACGCGGCTGAAGACTGAGCCTCAGCTCTCGCCCTGGACCCGCAGCGGGGCCGCCGTGCGCGGCTCCGGGTCCGGGGCCAGCGAGCCGTCTGGGGCGATGTGGTCGAAGATCTCCGAGACCATCGTCACCACGTGCGGGTCGTCGACGACGTAGAAGATGTGCTTGCCGTCCCGTCTGGAGGACACGAGGCCTGCCAGGCGCATCTTCGCCAGATGCTGGGATACCACCTGCACGCTGACCCCGCATTCCTCGGCCAGGCTGCTGACATCGCGCTCCCCATGGAGCAGATGCCACACGATGAACAGCCGGGTCGATGAGGACAGCATCCGGAACGTCTCGGCAGCGACATCGACCTGGGCGGGCGTCGGCACCTCGGGAACGGCAGATCCGGGGGGAGTGTCATGAGTCATTCGCAGCGTCCAGCCTTTCCATCAGTACCGCGCACTATGACTATCATGGTGCAAGCGCAGAGTCTGCACACCATCCGTGCCCGCAGACCGTCACCTGAATCCTCACACCATGAAGGAGTTCCACCCCATGCTACGCACCCGTGAGGCGGCCACCCTCGGCACGCCCGACATCGACAGCACCGTCACCCTCACCGGATGGGTCGACCGGCGCCGTGACCACGGGGGAGTGGCCTTTATCGACCTGCGCGACTCATCGGGCATCGTGCAGGTCGTCGTGCGCGAGGACGTCGCCGACAAGCTGCGCAACGAGACCGTCATCCAGGTCACCGGTACCGTCGCCGCCCGCCCGGAGGGAAACACCAACGACCAGCTGGCCACCGGTGAGATCGAGGTCGTCGACACCGAGGTGACCGTGCTGTCGCAGGCGGCGCCGCTGCCGTTCCAGGTCTCCGACCACGCCGAGGATTCCGGCACCGTCGGCGAGGAGGTCCGCCTCAAGCACCGCTACCTCGACTTGCGCCGCAGCGAACCGGCCCGCATCATCCGCCTGCGCTCCGAAGCCAACAAGGCCGCCCGCCGGGTGCTCGATGAGCACCGCTACATCGAAGTCGAAACCCCGACGATGACCCGCTCGACCCCTGAAGGCGCCCGCGACTTCGTCATCCCGGCCCGCCTGCGCCCCGGCTCCTGGTACGCGCTGCCGCAGTCGCCGCAGCTGTTCAAGCAGCTGCTGCAGGTCGGCGGCATCGAACGCTACTACCAGCTCGCCCGCTGCTACCGCGATGAGGACTTCCGCGCTGACCGGCAGCCGGAGTTCACCCAGCTCGACATCGAGGCCTCCTTCGTCGAACAGGACGACATCATCGCCCTGGCCGAAGACGTCCTCGCCGCGCTGTGGGAGCTTATCGGTCACACCATCGACCGGCCGATTCCGCGCATGCCCTACTGGGAGGCGATGGAGCGTTACGGCACCGACAAGCCCGACCTGCGCTTCGACATCGAACTGACCGACCTGACCGAGTACTTCGCCAACACCCCGTTCCGCGTGTTCCAGGCTCCCTACGTCGGCGCCGTCGTCTACCCCGGCGGCGGCTCGCTGCCGCGCCGCCAGCTCGACGGCTGGCAGGACTGGGCCCGCCAGCGCGGCGCGAAGGGCCTGGCCTACGTGCTCATCGGCGAAGACGGCACCCTCGGCGGCCCGGTGGCCAAGAACATCTCCGAAGAGGAGAAGGCCGGCCTGGCCGAGAAGGTCGGCGCCAAGCCCGGCGACGCGATCTTCTTCGCTGCCGACAAGCCGGCAGTCGCTCGCGCACTGCTCGGTGCCGCCCGCAACGAGATCGCCGAGCGCACCGGCCTCATCAAGGACGGCGACTGGTCGTTCGTGTGGATCGTCGACGCCCCGGTCTTCGAACCGGCCGAGGACGCCGTGGCTGCCGGTGACGTCGCTGTGGGCGAAGGCAAGTGGACGGCCGTCCACCACGCCTTCACCGCCCCGAAGCCCGAATACCTCGACACCTTCGACACTGATCCCGGCTCGGCTCTGGCCAGCGCCTACGACATCGTCTGCAACGGCAACGAGATCGGCGGCGGCTCGCTGCGCATCCACCGCCCCGAGGTCCAGCAGCGCGTCTTCGACGTCATGGGCATCACGCAGGAGGAAGCGCAGGAGAAGTTCGGCTTCCTGCTCGAAGCCCTGAGCTTCGGTGCGCCCCCGCACGGCGGCATCGCCTTCGGCTGGGACCGCATCGTCGCCCTGCTCGCCGGCACCGACTCGATCCGCGAAGTCATCGCCTTCCCCAAGACCGGCGGCGGCTACGACCCGCTCACCGACGCCCCGGCGCCGATCACCGCCGAACAGCGCGCCGAGGCCGGGGTCGACTACGACCCTGACGCCGAGGACGAATGAGCGACCTGTTCTCATCGGCCAACGAGGCGGCTGCAGGTGCCGACGAGGCACCGGCGGCCGCCTCTGGCACCGAGCCCGCAGAAACCGCCGCACCGCCGAACCCAGACGACCTGAGCGGTGTCAGCGCACTCGACCCGCTGGCGGTGCGGATGCGCCCGCGCAGCATCGACGAGATCGTCGGCCAGGAGCACCTCACCGCGCCCGGCTCACCGCTGCACCAGCTCGCCGAAGCCCGCACCGGCGCTCGCGCCGGGGCCACCTCGGTGATCCTGTGGGGCCCACCCGGAGTCGGCAAGACGACGATCGCCCACGTCATCTCGCACAGCCCCAACCGCAAGTTCGTCGAACTCTCAGCCATCACCGCAGGCGTCAAGGACGTCCGGCAGGTCATCGAGAACGCCCGCAACGACCGGGAGCTCTACCAGCGCACGACCGTGCTGTTCCTCGATGAGATCCATCGCTTCTCCAAAGCCCAGCAGGACGCCCTTCTGCCGGCCGTGGAGAACCGGCTCGTCGTGCTCATCGCCGCCACCACCGAGAACCCGTCGTTCTCCGTCATCGCCCCGCTCGTCTCCCGCTCGCTGGTCCTGACCCTCAAACCGCTGACCGACGAGGGGGTGGCCGCACTCATCGACCGGGCGCTGGAATCCCCGCGGGGGCTGGCCGGCACCTTCACCCTCGATGACGACGCCCGCGACTACATCGTCCAGGTCGCCTCCGGTGACGGCCGGCGGGCGCTGACCGTCCTCGAAGCCGCCGCCGCCAGCGCGCGGGCCACCTCCGGCAGCGACGAGACCACCGCCATCACCCGGGATCAGGCCGCGGAATCGGCCAACCAGGCCGTGGTCCGCTACGACCGGGCAGGCGACCAGCACTACGACGTCATCTCCGCGTTCATCAAGTCGATCCGCGGCTCAGACCCCGACGCCGCCCTGCACTACCTGGCCCGGATGATCGTCGCCGGTGAGGACCCCAGGTTCATCGCCCGGCGCATCGTCATCGCCGCCGCCGAGGACATCGGCATGGCCGACCCGCAGGCCCTGCCGCTGGCCGTGGCCGCCCAGACCGCCGTCGAGCGCATTGGCATGCCTGAGGGCCGCATCCCGCTGGCCGAAGCCGTCGTCTACCTCGCGTGCGCCCCGAAGTCGAACGCCTCCTACACCGCCATCGACGCCGCGATCGCCGACGTCAGAGCAGGCAAGGCAGGCGAGGTGCCCCTGCACCTGCGCGACGCCCACTACCCAGGTGCGAAAGCCCTCGGGCACGGCGCCGGCTATAAGTACGCCCACAGCTACCCGCACTCCGTCGCCGTCCAAGAGCACCTGCCCGAATCGCTGGCCGGCGCGCAATACTACACGCCGGCGGCCAACGGAGCGGAGAAGGGCATGGCCGAGCGTCTGGCAGCGATCGCCCGGCTGCGAGCTGGGAAGTGAGCCCGGCCCGCCGGCAGGCGGGCCGCCTCGGACACGGTGCATCCCATTTGCCCCGCCCGCCTGCCAGCCGGTAAGGTATTGCGGTGCTGTGCCTGGCCGAAATCGGCTGCAGGGCGGTCGATGGGCTCCGGTCTCGCGGAGCCGATCCTCTTTCCACACGCGGAAACAGCAGCCTCCCACGCTGACCGAGACACCCGCACGCGCGGGATCAGCCGAGGCAGAAGAAACACGAAAGGTTGGCATCCATGCCTGCACCCGCACGTTCGCGCCGCCAGGTCCGCCTCTCGCGGTCCCTGGGTCTGCCGCTGACTCCGAAGGCCGAGAAGTACTTCGAGCGCCGCCCGTACCCGCCCGGTGAGCACGGCCGCGCCCGCCGCCGCAACGACAGCGACTACTCGGTCCGCCTGAAGGAAAAGCAGCGTCTGCGCGCCCAGTACAACATCCGCGAAGCCCAGATGCTCAAGGTCTACAAGGAGGCCCGCCGCGAGCAGGGCCTGACCGGTGAGAACCTCGTCGAGCTCCTCGAGATGCGTCTCGACGCCCTCGTGCTGCGCGCCGGCTTCGCCCGCACCATCCAGCAGGCCCGCCAGTTCGTCGTCCACCGTCACATCATGGTCGACGGCCAGCGCGTCGATCGTCCGTCCTTCCGCGTCAAGGAAGGCCAGATGATCCACGTCCACCAGAAGTCCGCTGAGATGGAGCCCTTCCAGATCGCCGCTGCCGGTGGTCACCGCGACGTCCTGCCGGCCGTCCCGGGCTACCTCAAGGTCGACCTCGAAGCCCTGCAGGCGACGCTGCTGCGCCGCCCGAAGCGAGAAGAGGTTCCGATCACGTGTGACATCCAGCTCGTGGTCGAGTACTACTCACGCTGATCCACCGTCTGCGCAGACGCTGCGCAGCACCTCCTGCCCGGGTGTTCGCCACTGCGAATGCCCGGGCAGGTTTGTATGATGGCGCAGGAGGAACGCTCCGCGCCCGAGGCGCCGGCCACCGGCCGTCATCGCCTCCCGCCTGACCCCGCAACAGTTTCGAAAGGTTCGCATGAAGACTGCAGAGATCAAACGGCGCTGGCTCGAGTACTTCGCCGCCAACGGCCACACCGTCGTGCCGTCCGCGTCGGTGATCAGCAGCGACCCGACGATCCTGTTCAACATCGCCGGCATGGTGCAGTTCATTCCATACCTCTCCGGCCGCGAACCAGCCCCATACCCGCGGGCGACCAGCGTGCAGAAGTGCGTGCGCACCCAGGACATCGAAGAGGTCGGCAAGACCACCCGCCACGGCACGTTCTTCCAGATGAACGGCAACTTCTCCTTCGGCGACTACTTCAAGGACGACGCCATCCGCTTCGCCTGGGGACTGCTGACGAACTCAGAAGAGGACGGCGGCCTCGGCTTCGACCCCGACCGGCTGTGGGCGACCGTGCACGCCGATGACGCCGAGACCATCGACCTGTGGCTGGAGAACACCTCGATCCCGGCCGAGCGGATCCAGACCCGCGGCAACGAGGACAACTTCTGGCACACCGGCCAGCCCGGCCCCGGCGGCTACTGCTCGGAGATCTACTACGACCGCGGCCCGGCCTACGGCGTCGAAGGCGGACCGGTCGCCGACGAGGACCGCTACATCGAGATCTGGAACCTCGTGTTCATGGAGTTCGCACTCTCCGAGGTCCGTTCGAAGGTCGACTTCACCATCGAGAAGGAACTTCCGGCCAAGAACATCGACACCGGCATGGGCCTGGAGCGCGTGGCCTTCCTCAAGCAGGGCGTCGAGAACATGTACGAGATCGACGAGGTCTACCCTGTCATCGAGGCCGCCTCGAAGCTCTCGGGCCGAAAGTACGGTGACAGCGAAGAAGACGATGTCCGCATGCGCGTCGTCGCCGACCACGTCCGCTCCGCCCTCATCATCATCGGCGACGGCGTGCGCCCCTCGAACGAAGGCCGCGGCTACATCCTGCGCCGCCTGCTGCGCCGTGCGGTGCGTGCGATGCGCCTGCTCGGCGTCACCGAGCCGGTGCTGCCGACCCTGCTGCCGGTGTCGAAGGATGCGATGAAGGACTCCTACCCGGAGCTGGAGACCGACTTCGACCGGATCTCGCGCATCGCCTATGCCGAGGAGACCGCGTTCCTGCGCACCCTCGAATCCGGCACCCAGCTGCTCGGCCGCTCCGTCGACGCCGTCGGCGAAGGCGGCACCATCAGCGGCGACGTGGCCTTCGCCCTGCATGACACGCACGGCTTCCCGATCGACATGACCCTCGAGATGGCAGCCGAGCACGGCGTGTCCGTCGACGAGGAGGGCTTCGCCGCGCTCATGGCCGAACAGCGCCAGCGCGCCAAGGCCGATGCCAAGGCCCGCAAGGGCGGCATGCACACCGATCTGTCGGCGTACTCCGCGCTGCTCGAAGAGGGCTCGACCGAATTCATCGGCTACGACAACCTCACCGCTGACTCCCGCATCCGCGGCGTGGTGGCAGCAGGGGAGAGCGTCGAGGCCGCTGAGTCCGGAGACGAAGTCGACCTCGTCCTCGACGTCACCCCCTTCTACGCCGAATCGGGTGGTCAGAAGGCCGATATCGGCATCATCCGCGGTGACGGCTTCGTCGCCGAGGTCCTCGATGTCCAGAACCCGCTCAAGGGTCTGCCGGCCCACCGGGTGCGCATCGTCGAAGGCGCCCTGCACCCGGGATCTGAAGTGCACGCCGAAGTCGATGCCGGCCACCGCTTCCAGGCCGCCCAGGCCCACTCGGCCACCCACCTCATCCACGCCGCGCTGCGCGAGGTGCTCGGCTCGAACGCCGTGCAGGCCGGCTCGCTCAACCAGCCCGGCTACATGCGCTTCGACTACTCCTTCCCAGAAGCACCTTCTGCTGCCGCCCGCGCAGAGATTGAGGATGCGGCCAATATCGCGGTGCGCGACAACCTTGACGTGGCGTATGAGTACATGCCCTTCGAAGACGCCAAACGCTCCGGCGCTCTGGCCCTGTTCGGTGAGAAGTATCCGGACATCGTGCGCGTCGTCGACATCGGCGGCCCGTTCTCCCGTGAGCTGTGCGGCGGCACCCACGTGCTGCGCACCACCGAGGTCGGCCCGATCTCGGTCGTCTCCGAGGCATCCGTCGGCTCCGGCACCCGCCGCATCGAGGCGACTGTCGGCCTGAGCGCCTTCCGCGAACTGGCCAAGGAGCGCACGATCGTGCAGTCCCTGTCCGACATGCTCAAGGTGCCCGGCCCCGACGTCATCGACCGCGTCTCCGGACTGCTGGCCAAGATCAAGGAAGCTGAGCGGACCATCGCCAAGCTCAACCAGCAGCAGGTGCTCGCCGCTGCCGGCTCGGCTGTGCAGTCCGCCGAGCGGATCGGTGAGATCGTCTTCAGCGGCACCGAACTCGGCGAAGTCTCCTCCGGCGATGACGTGCGCTCCTTCGTCCAGGACGTGCGCAACCGCCTCGGCTCCGAAGCTGCCGTCGTCGCTGCGATCGGCAACGCCGGCGGCAAGCCCAGCGTCGTCGTCGGACTCAACGACGCCGCACGCGAGGCCGGATACAAGGCCGGCGACCTCGTCAAGACCGCCTGCCAGATCCTCGGCGGCGGAGGCGGCGGCCGGCCCGACCTCGCCCAGGGCGGAGGAACCGACATGAGCAAGGCGCCGGAGGCACTGGCCGCACTGCGCCGCGAACTCGGAGCCGCCTAGTGGCGTTCCGCCGCGGCCGCAGGCTCGCCCTCGACATCGGCTCGGTGCGCATCGGCGTGGCCCAGTGCGATCCCGACGGGATCCTCGCCACGCCGCTGACCACCGTGTACCGGCGCGACGGCGATGAGCGCGCGCTCACCGAGATGCATGCGCTCATCGCCGAGCACGAGCCGATCGAGATCATCACCGGACTGCCGACCTCACTCGACGGCCAGCAGCGCGCCTCAGCCGAGGCCGCCCGCTCCTTCGCACGGGTCCTTGCAGGTCAGACCGACATTCCGGTCCGCGAAGTCGATGAGCGATTCACCACAACCCAGGCACACGGCGTGTTACAGTCAGCTGGCAGAAGCTCGCGCCAGAGACGCGAGATCGTCGATTCTGTTGCAGCGGTGATGATCCTGCAGGCGGCGATCGATCAGGAGAAGCGTACCGGCCAGCCCGCCGGCAGCCCCATCGACACGACCGAGGAGCCCTGAGGTGAACCTGTCCGAGGAGTTCGACGCAACCGATGACGGTCTCTCCCGTCAGGAACTGCGCGCCAAACGCCGCCGGCAGATGATGCGCCGCAGGCGCACCGTCACTATCCTCACCGCCTGTGTCCTCGTTCTCGGCGTCGTCGGCGCCGTCGCCTTCTCCACCGCTACTGGAGTGGTCTCGGAGATCTTCGCCGAGAAAGGCGATTACGAAGGTGAGGGCACAGACGAGATCGTCATCACGGTCATGCCCGGCAGCTCCGCCCGCGAGGTCGCCAACCACCTCGTCGAACAGGACGTCATCATGTCCTCGAAGCCCTTCCTCGACGAGATCGAGAAGCGCGACGCCGTCATCCAGGCCGGGGACTTCACGATGCGCAAGCAGATGAGCTCCGCAGCCGCCGTCGAAGCGCTCATCAACCCGCTGGCCAACCAGCGCCTGGCCATCCCCGAGGGCTTCAGCATCAAGCAGATCAAGGGCCGGATGCTCGACTCCGGGATGGACGAGTCCTCGATCAACGAGGCGATCGACGACAAGAAGCCAGCCGACTACGGACTCGACATCGAGGCTCCCAACCTCGAAGGCTATCTGTACCCGGCGACCTATGAGATCAAGCCGAAGATGACCGCCGAGCAGATGGTCCAGGAAATGGTCGACAAGACCAAAGCGGAGATCGACGAGATCGGCATCCCTGCGGAGAAGGTCAATGAGGTCTTCACCCTGGCGAGCATCGTGCAGGTCGAAGCCCCCGGCAACCCCGAAGACCGGGCCAAGGTCGCCCGCGTGTTCCTCAACCGCATCGACAAAGACCAGGCGCTGCAGTCCGACGCGACCGTCAGCTACATCCACGGCGCGCGCTCCGACCTGACCACCACGCAGGAGGAGCGCGAATCCGACAACCCCTACAACACCTACAAGCACACCGGACTGCCGCCGGGACCGATCAACTCACCGAGTGCCGAAGCAGTCGAAGCCGCGCAGAACCCCGCCGACGGCAACTGGCTGTTCTTCGTCGCCGTCAACCCCGACACCGGTGAGACGAATTACGCCGAGACGTACGCCGACCACCAGAAGAACGTCGAAGAGTACCGCGTCTGGCTGCGCGAGCACCGCAAGAACAACCCCAGTGACGACGCCGAAGGCGAGGGCTGAGGTCGAACCCAGGCCAAGCACAGGCTGAGATGATGTTGTGAGGTGGGAGACCACCGCCAGGAGAGGAGAACCTGATGACCGGGATCACCGCCGCCGTGCTCGGCTCGCCGATCGCCCACAGCCTCTCACCGGTGCTCCACACCGCAGGCTACCGCGCACTCGGCATCGCCGAGGCGAGCAGCTACGGCCGCTTCGAAGTCACCGAAGACCAGCTCGCAGCCTTCCTCGCTGAACACCCGGAGCACACCGGATTCTCACTGACGATGCCGCTGAAGACCGAGCTCGTCGGCCTTGCCGCCGACCGCAGCTGGCACAGCGATGAGACCGCTGCCCAGACCGGTGCCGCCAACACCCTCATCCGGCATCCTGACGGGCAGCGGATCGCCAACACCGACGTCATCGGCATCGTCGAGGCGATCGCCGAATGCCAGCCCGCAGCCACCGACACCGCTGCGATCCTCGGCAGCGGGGCGACCGCCGCCTCGGCTGTGGCCGCACTCCACCGCCTCGGCGTCGCCGCACTCGACCTCTACGCGCGCAGGCCGGAACGAGCCAGGGGAGCAGCCGATCTCGCCTCCCGTCTCGGCATGCAGGCAGCCATCCACCCGCTGGCCGACTATCAGCCGGGTCAATGCCCGCTGACCGTCTCCACGCTGCCGGCCGGTGCGCTGAGTCCTGAGTCCTTCAGCTGGCCGGACAGCGTCGACGCGGCCACCGTGCTCCTCGACGTCGCCTATGCGGCAGGCGGCTACAGCGTCGGCGCCGACATCGCCGCCCACGGCGGACAGGCGATCGCCGGGGAGCGGATGCTCATCCACCAGGCCGTCGAACAGCAGCTGCTCTTCGCCGCAGCCGCCGGCTTCGACGCGCCACCCCAGACCTGGCGGCCGCGCCTGGCCGCTGCCATGACCGAAGCCCTGAGAACCGCGCATACCGCGAAAGGAGACCGCCGATGATCGAGCAGCTGTCGCTTGTCGCCAGCCTCACCATCACCGTGGGCGTTGCCCTGCTCACCAGCCTTCTCATCTGGCTGCGGTTCCCATGGATCATCAACGACGAGGCAGGCATCCGGCTGCTGCGCGGGGTCAACAGCATCAACCGGCCCGGCGGGCTCGTCACCTTCGTGCTCTCCAGCGTGGGCCTCGTCCTTTCCTGGCTGGCCGCTTTCATCGTGCCTGGAGCACTCTCACGCACCCTGGCAGACGTACCTCTCATGATCGCCTTCGCCATGGTCGCCGGCGCCACCGGCTGGCTGTTCTGGATCGACATCTCCATCCACCGGCTGCCCAACCGGATCGTCATGCCGATCACCGTGCTGTCCCTGGCGCTGTTCCTCATCTCGCTCATCATGGGCGTCGGGCAGGCCGACCGCAGCGACGACCACCTGTGGGCCGGTGCCGGCACCCCAGCGCTCAACGGCCTGATCGGGGCACTGGCCATGCTCATCTTCTTCGTCATCCTCAACGTCGCCGGCACCCTCATGCGCCGGTCGACGATGGGCATGGGCGACGTCAAGCTCTCAATCAGCGTCGGCCTGCTCACCACTGCCCTGAGCCCGAGCGGCCCCATCCTGGCGCTGCTGCTCATCAACGGCATCGCCGTCGTCCACGTGCTCATCCTGCTCGCCACCAAGCGCCGGCAGTGGGCATCGAAGATCGCCTTCGGACCCTACATGCTGATCGGAACGTGGACGACTGTCCTGGTCGGTGCGGCCTTTTTGTAGGATGGGTTGAATGTTGAGATGGCTGACAGCAGGCGAGTCACACGGAGAGGCACTTGTCGGGATCCTGGAGGGGATCCCGGCCCATGTCCCCGTCACTCGCGACGATATTTCCCAGGCATTGGCGCGGCGCCGGCTCGGCTACGGCCGCGGCGCCCGCATGAAGTTCGAAGCCGACGAGGTGCGCATCCTCGGTGGTGTCCGCCACGGCTCCACGCTGGGCTCACCGATCGCCATCGAAGTCGGCAACACCGAATGGCCCAAATGGGAAACCGTCATGAGCGCCGATCCGGTCGATCCCGAGGTGCTCGCCGACCAGGCACGCAACGCCCCGCTCTCACGCCCCCGCCCCGGTCACGCCGACCTGGTCGGCATGCAGAAGTACGGCTTCGACGAGGCGCGCCCGATCCTCGAACGCGCCTCTGCTCGCGAGACCGCCATGCGCGTCGCGCTCGGCGCCGTCGCTGCCCGCATGCTCGCCGAACTCGGCATCACCGTGCTCTCCCACACCGTGGCCATCGGCCCGGTCACCGGCTCCGGTGAGGAAGCTCTGCCGACCATCGACGACGTGCCGGCTCTCGATGCCGACCCGCTGCGCTGCTTCGATGCAGAGCTGTCCGCGCGCATGGTCGCCGAGGTCGAGGACGCCAAGAAGTCCGGCGACACCCTCGGCGGAGTCGTCGAAGTCATCGTCGACGGCGTGCCTCCAGGACTCGGCTCCCACGTCCACTGGGACCGCAGGCTCGACTCCCGGCTGGCCGGAGCCCTCATGGGCATCCAGGCGATCAAGGGTGTCGAAGTCGGCGACGGCTTCCGCACAGCTGCCCGTCGCGGCTCGGCGGCACATGATGAGATCGAGAGGGCGGAGAGCCGCATCACCCGCCGCAGCAACCGCGCCGGCGGCACTGAAGGAGGCATGTCGACCGGTGAGAGCCTGCGCGTGCGTGCGGCGATGAAGCCCATCGCCACCGTCCCACGCGCCCTGGACACCATCGACGTCACCACCGGTGAGGCCGCCCGGGCCCACCACCAGCGCTCTGACGTCTGCGCCGTGCCAGCTGCCGGTGTCGTCGCCGAGGCGATGGTCGCCCTGGTCGTGGCCGAGGCCGTCTGCGAGAAGTTCGGAGGGGACTCCCTGGCCGAGGTCAAGCGCAACCTCGACTCCTACCTCGCCGCAATCCCGGATACGCTGCGCTCACACTCGTGAACGCGCCGGACCTGCCCGTCCCGCGCCCGGCTCCGCCGCTCGACCCGGTGCCGGCGGCCACTGCCCGGATCGTGCTCATCGGACCGCCAGCGGCAGGCAAGTCGACGATCGGCCGGCTGCTCGGCGACCGCCTTGGGATCCCATTCACCGACACCGACGCGATGATCGTCTCCGCCCACGGGCCGATCGCTGAGATCTTCCGCACTCGCGGGGAAGCCCGCTTCCGGGAGATCGAACGCGAGGTCGTCCGCCGTGTCCTGCGCCGGCTGCTCGATCGGCCCGGCGTCGTCTCACTCGGCGGCGGCGCGATCCTCAACTCCGGAACCCGCGCCCAGCTGAAGCACCCAGTGATCAAGGTCATGAGCATCGAGATCGACGAGGAGACCGCCTCTGCCCGGCTGCACGGCTCCCACCGGCCGTTGCTGGCCGACGAGGACCCGGTCGAACGCTGGAAGGCCCTGGCCGAGGAGCGCCGGCCGCTCTACGAGTCCGTGGCCACCGCGACCGTCTCGGCGTCCAACGACCCGCCCTCGACGGTCGTCAACCGTGTCGTCGACGTGCTCACCGGCCTGCAGCGGGCAGAGAACTACGCGAAGTTCGCCGCCGAGGGCGAGGCCCAAGCAGCACACGCCGATGGCGGGTACGCTGAGGACGGCCAGCGCACAGACGCAGACGACACAGAAGGAAGTGATGAGGCGTGAGCTCCACGCGCATCGACGTCACCGGCGGCGGGAACTACAGCGTCCACGTCGGCTCAGGACTGCTCGGCACCCTGCCCGAGCTGCTCGGCTCACGCGTGAGCAAAGTGCTCGTCATCCATCCGCGGGCACTGCGCACCACCGGTGAACTCGTCCGCGAGGACCTCGGCGCTGCCGGGTTCGAAGCGATGTCAGCGGAGATCCCCGATGCCGAGGAGGCCAAGCACATCCAGGTCGCCAGCTTCTGCTGGCAGGTCCTCGGACAGGCCGACTTCACCCGCTCGGACGCGATCGTTGCCGTCGGCGGGGGAGCGGTGACCGACCTCGCCGGCTTCGTCGCCGCCACCTGGCTGCGCGGCATCCGCTTCGTGACCATCCCGACCACGGTGCTCGGCATGGTCGATGCCGCGATCGGCGGCAAGACCGGCATCAACACCGCCGAGGGCAAGAACCTCGTCGGCGCCTTCCACGCCCCAGCCGGTGTCCTCGCCGATACCGACACGCTGGCCACTCTGCCGGAGAACGAGCTGTTCACCGGCCTGGCTGAGGCGGTCAAATGCGGCTTCATCGCCGACCCGGCGATCCTTGAGATCATCGAATCGACACCTCGGGAGCAGCTGGCAGACCACACCTCGCCGCAGCTGCGTGAGATCATCGAACGCTCCATCCAGGTCAAAGCCGACGTCGTCTCCGATGACTTCAAGGAATCCGGCCGCCGCGAGTTCCTCAACTACGGTCACACCCTCGGGCACGCGATCGAACGCACCGAACGCTACCAGTGGCGCCACGGAGCGGCCGTAGCCGTCGGCATGATGTTCGCCGCCGAACTCTCGGCGATGACCCGCAACCTCGACGCTGCGATCGTCGACAGGCACCGCAGCGTGCTCGAGCACCTCGGCCTGCCGACCGGCTACCGCGGCGACAAATGGCCGCAGCTGCTGGAGACGATGCGCCGGGACAAGAAGGCCCGCGGAAGCCTCATGCGCTTCATCGTCCTCGACGACCTGGCCAGCCCCGGCGTCCTCGAAGCCGCCGACACCAGCCTGCTCTACACCGCCTACCAGGCGATCGGCACCGAATCGCCGGTCACCCGGCTGAGCTGACCTGACAGGCCGAAAGGCCTTGCTACACTTGACCCCTGGTGCGCCGCGAACGGCGCCGCCGTCATCGACTGCGAAGGATTTGCATTGGCAACGACCAACGACTTGAAGAACGGCATGGTCCTCAAGATCGAGAACCAGCTGTGGCAGGTGCTTGAGTTCCTCCACGTCAAGCCCGGCAAGGGGCCGGCTTTCGTGCGCACGAAGCTCAAGAACGTCACCTCCGGCAAGATCATCGACAAGACGTTCAACGCCGGCACCAAGGTCGAGACCGCCAACGTCGACCGCCGCGACATGGAATACCTCTACAACGACGGCACCGACTACGTCTTCATGGACCTGGAGGACTACGACCAGGTCTCCCTCGCCCCCGAACTCGTCGGCGACTCCGCGAACTTCATGCTCGAGAACCAGAAGGTCCAGGTGGCCTTCCACGATGGTGCAGCCCTATACATCGAGCTGCCGCCGAGCGTCGAGCTGGCCATCACCCACACCGAACCCGGACTGCAGGGCGACCGCTCGACCGGCGGTTCGAAGCCGGCAACCGTCGAGACCGGATACGAGATCCAGGTGCCGCTGTTCCTCGAAGAGGGCACCAAGGTCAAGGTCGACACCCGCTCGGGCGAATACCTCGGCCGCGTCAAGGAGTGAGCTCCCGGTCCCGCGCGCGCAAGCGCGCCCTCGAACTGCTCTTCGAGTCTGAGCAGCGCCGCCTGCCGGCACCCGAGCTCATCCGCATGCGCTCGGGCGATCCGGACTACCCGATGAAACCCTACGCCGTTGAGATCGTCACCGGCGTCGTCGATCACCGTGATGAGATCGACGGACTCATCGAGGAGTTCGTCACCGACTGGCCAGTCTCCCGCATGCCTGCTGTCGACCGGGCGCTGCTGCGCATGGGCATCTGGGAGATCATGCACAACGACGACATCGACGATCCCGTTGCGATCTCCGAAGCCGTCGCGCTCAGTCGTGTGTACTCCCGTGACGAATCCCCGGCCTTCATCAACGCCGTGCTCGACGCGGTCAGCCGCAAACGGCGGACCGGTGAGGCACAGCCGGCTGTGGCTGCCCCCAAGGCAACCGCTTCCAACGTGCCGAGCGGGTCGACGCTCACGCTTGTCGACGACGCATCCGCTGCTCAAGGCTCCAGCGACGACTCGCCCGAGGCAGACGACTCCGATCCGTCTGCCTGACAGCGCAAGCGCGATCTGCAACAACGACGAAGCCCCGGTCACCGACAGCTCGGTGACCGGGGCTTCACGTTGCGCTTCTGAGCGCTTCAGCCTTCCTGGCGGACGGAGCTGAGCCAGTCGGTGAGCACTTCGGTGGTGTGGATCGGTTTCTCCTGCACCACCCAGTGACCCGCCTCGATGATGCGCTCCGTCAGCTGCGGGATCGCCTCGCGCATCGGCTCTGCCATCGTCGAACCGAGAGTGTCGCAGACCTGGTCGTAGCGGGCGTGGACGAACAGTGCCGGCTGAGTGATCCGCCCACCGCCGGGCAGGCTCTCGGTGAACGCGGCATTCGCTTCGACGTTGCGGTACCACGCGTTGGGGTAGGCGAAACCGGTGCGTGAGAGCGAGGCGACAAGCGCGTCGTAGTCCTCGGCAGTCAGCACCCGGCCATCGCGCTCCCGGAACGGCACGCCATCAGGGAACCATCCGCCTCGGGACCGGACCGTGGCCTGCAGGGCAGGCTTCGACATCTGCTCCGGGTTCCCTCGGCGCATGATCGTGGCGATGAAGCCGGGCACATCGGCATCGAACTCCGCCGCGAGCTTCTCCGGCATCTGCTGGTGAGCGACCATGTAGTCCCACTGGCCGTAAGGGAAGGTGTCCTCCGGGTACATCGACCGGTTGACATGCGCGGTCATCGATGCACCGGCCGGCAGGTGCGGCACGCACATCCCAGCCACCGCCCTGCACATCTCCGGATACGCGGCAGCGAAGGACCAGGCGACCGGGGCACCGTAATCGTGGCCGACGACGATCGCCTCGGCGTGCTCACCGGGCTTGAGCGCGCTGATGAGTCCGCGCACATCGGCCACCGCATTCTCGATCGCATACGCCGCGGTTTCGGCATAGACCGTCGAGGCGCCGTAGCCGCGCATATCCGGGGCGACGGCGAAATAGCCCTCGGCGGCGATCATCGGCAGCAGTGCTGCGTAGGAGCGTCCGAGCTCCGGCCAGCCGTGCAGGAACACGATGAGCGGATCGGCCTGGCTGCCTGCGTGCAGATAGCCGCAGGTGTGCTCGCCATCGGCGGTGGGGTAGGTCGCGGTGGCGAACGACACCTCGGCAGGCAGGCCAGCGGTGTGTACGTCGAGGTCGAGGGCGGGCAGCTGTGCGTGTGATGATGCGGAACTCACGCGGTTCTCCTCACGAAGGGCGTATGCGCCCGGCGCAGTGGGGCCGGGCTCGGGGCGCTCGAGTGCATCGCGCATTGGTGAGAGTCTAATCACAGCTTGCCGGGCGCACCACCCAGGCGGTGTCCGGTGCCGGCCGAGGGGGTACACTCGTGTGCAGACGACACTCCTTTAACCACCGTCCCGTGAGGCGGAGAAGGGGGACCGCACATGCGTGTTCGCACTGTACTGAACGCCGACGAGATATCCCGCGCCAACACGCGGATTGCCCATGAGATCCTCGAGCGCAACAAAGGCGCCGGCGACCTCATCATCCTCGGCATTCCCACCCGCGGCGTCCCGCTGGCACAGCGGCTGACCGCCAAGATCGCCGACATCGAACGCGGCGTCGATCCCGCCCAGATCTGCGGCAGCCTCGACATCACGATGTACCGCGACGACCTGCGCCACGGCAAGCTGCGCGCACCCGAACCCACCCACATCCCGCCCGGCGGCATCGACGGGCGCACCGTCGTGCTCGTCGACGATGTGCTGTTCTCCGGGCGCACCATCCGCGCAGCTCTCGATGCGATCGCCGACATCGGACGCCCGGCGGCCGTCCGGCTGGCCGTGCTCGTCGACCGCGGCCACCGCTGCCTGCCGATCCGCGCCGACCACGTCGGCAAGAACCTCCCGACCGCCGTCGACGAGCGCGTCTTCGTCGGCCTCGAAGAGATCGACGGTGAGGACACCGTCACGATCTCCTGGCCCGAGACCGCCGAGGCGGAGGGAGACCCGGCATGAAGCACCTCCTGTCGACCGCAGACCTCAGCCGGGAGGACGCCATCGGCCTCCTCGACGTCGCCGAGGAGATGACCCAGGTCAGCACCCACTCGGTGAAGAAGCTGCCGGTGTTGCGCGGCCACACCGTCGTCAACCTCTTCTTCGAGGACTCCACCCGCACCCGCATCTCCTTCGAAGCCGCCGCCAAGCGACTCTCAGCCGACGTCATCAACTTCTCCGCCAAGGGCTCGAGCGTGTCAAAGGGCGAGAGTCTGCAGGACACCGCCCAGACGCTCGGCGCGATGGGCGCAGACGCCGTCGTCGTCCGCCACAACGGCTCCGGCACCCCCTACCGGCTGGCCACCACCGGCTGGATTGACGCCGGGGTCGTCAACGCCGGCGACGGCACGCACGAGCACCCCACCCAGGCGCTGCTCGACTCCTTCACCCTGCGGCGCACGCTCACCGGATCGCCGGCCTCGGGACCGGGAGGCAGCGCCCGCGGCACCGACCTGGCCGGCACCACCGTCGCCGTCGTCGGCGACATCCTCCACTCCCGGGTCGCGCGCTCGAACGTCCACCTGCTCACCACCCTCGGCGCCCGGGTCGTGCTCATCGCCCCGCCGACCCTGCTGCCGTGGGGTGTCGACACCTGGCCGGCCGAGGTGTTCTACGACTTCGACAACGCCCTCGACGCCTATGACTTCGACGCCGTCATGATGCTGCGCGTGCAGTTCGAGCGGATGCACCAGTCGTTCTTCCCCAACACCCGCGAGTACAGCCGGCTGTGGGGCCTGACCGCCACCCGCTACAACCGACTGCCCGAGCACACGGCGATCATGCATCCGGGCCCGATGAACCGCGGCTTCGAGATCTGCGCCCAGGCGGCCGACTCTCCGCGCGCGGTCATCCTCAACCAGGTGGAAAACGGCGTGGCCGTGCGCATGGCCGTGCTCTACAGTCTGCTCACCGGTAAGGAAGGTGCCCTATGACATCGCTGCTCATCCGCGATGCGAACATCCTCGGCCAGGAGGTCGGCGACATCGCGATCTCAGACGGCCGCTTCGTCGACCCGGCCTCGCTCACCAGCCCTGAGGAGGTCATCGAGGCCACCGGGCTCATCGCTCTGCCCGGGCTCGTCGACCTGCACACCCACCTGCGCGAACCCGGCCGCGAAGACGCCGAGACCGTGCTCACCGGCTCCCAGTCAGCCGCCCGCGGCGGCTTCACCGCCGTGCACGCGATGGCCAACACCGCACCGGTGGCCGACACCGCCGGCGTCGTCGAGCAGGTCTACCACCTCGGCCGCGAAGCCGGCTACACCGAGGTCGTTCCGATCGGCGCGGTCACCGTCGGGCAGAAGGGTACCCAGCTGGCCGAACTCGGAGCGATGGCACGCTCGGCTGCCGGGGTGACGATCTTCTCCGACGACGGGCTGTGCGTGTTCGATCCGCTCATCATGCGCCGCGCCCTGGAGTACGTCAAGACCTTCGGCGGAGTCATCGCCCAGCACTCCCAGGAGCCCCGGCTGACCGAAGACGCCCAGATGAACGAAGGCGTCGTGTCTGCCGAACTCGGCCTGCCCGGCTGGCCGGCGGTGGCCGAGGAGGCGATCATCGCCCGCGACATCCTGCTCGCCGAGCACGTCGGCTCCCGCCTGCACATCTGCCACCTGTCGACCAAGGGCGCGGTCGACCTCGTGCGCTGGGCGAAGTCCCGCGGCGTGCAGGTCACCGCCGAGGTCACCCCGCACCACCTCATGCTCACCGATGAGCTCGTCCGCAGCTTCGACCCCGTCTACAAGGTCAACCCGCCGCTGCGCACCCAGGCCGATGTCGACGCCGTGCGCGCCGGCCTGGCCGACGGCACCATCGACATCATCGGCACCGACCACGCCCCGCACCCGTCCGAGCACAAGTGCTGCGAATGGACCGCTGCGGCGATGGGCATGGTCGGCATGGAGTCAGCGCTGCCGATCGTCGTCGAGGCGATGGCCGACTACGACTTCGGATGGGCCGATATCGCCCGCGTCATGTCGACCACACCGGCACGGATCTCCGGCCTGCGCGAACAGGGCAGCCTGGAGATCGGCACCGGTGCCAACCTCGTGCTCGTCGACCCGGAGGCCGCAGACCGGATCACCCCAGATGCCCACGCGACGATGGGACGCAACAACCCATTCGCCGGGATCGAGGTGTCCTCCCGGATCGTCCACACGATTCTCTACGGCCACCGCGTCGTCACCGACTCCCAGCTGTCCGACCCGCACCCGATCACGAGAGGCGGCACATGGATCGCCTGATCCCGACCCTCATCGTCGCAGCCGTCATCGTCGTGCTCTTCGCTCTCATGTGGCTGGGCTGGCGGTCCCGGAAGCATCGGCAGTCCGGCATCCCTGCTCCTGAGGCGCCGGCAGCCGACCTTAAGCTCAGCTCACCTCCGGTCGCGGGCACCTATGTGGCGACCACCCTGGCCGCCGAACCGCTCGAACGCGTCGCCGTCCACCACCTCGGCGTGCGCACCACCGCCTCACTGGGCATCAGCGGCACCGGCATCGTCCTCGACCGCGACGGCGTGCCCGACATGCTCATCCCCACCGCCGACCTTGAAGCCGTGCGCACCGACTCGGGGATGATCGGCAAATTCGTCGAACGCGACGGGCTCATCATCATCACCTGGCGGCTCGGCGACACCCTCGTCGACACCGGCTTCCGCCCCCGGCACGCAGCCGACCGCACACCGACACTGAATTCCATCCGCCAGCTCCTCGGGGAGGACTCATGACCCTGCACCAGCGCCCACCTGCCGTTCTCGTCCTCGACGACGGCCGCACACTGACCGGCCGCGCCTACGGCGCTGAGGGCTCGACCACCGGCGAGGCCGTGTTCGTCACCTCGATGACCGGCTACCAGGAGACCCTGACCGACCCGTCGTACCGGCGCCAGATCGTCATCCAGACGATGCCGCACATCGGCAACACCGGCGTCAACGACGAAGACGACGAATCCCGCGACATCTGGGTCGCCGGCTACGTCGTCCGCGACGCCGCCCGCCGCCGGTCGAACTGGCGGGCCACCGGCGACCTCGAAGCCCGGCTGGCCGACCGCGGCATCGTCGGCATCACCGACATCGACACCCGCGCACTCACCCGCCACCTGCGGGACAAAGGCGCGATGCGCGCCGGGATCTTCTCCGGTCCCGAGGCGCAGCGCCCGAACGCAGAGCTGCTCGCCGAGGTGCGCGCTGCCGAACCGATGGCAGGGGCGAACCTGAGCGCAGAAGTCACCTGCGAGCAGCCGTACACGATCCCGGCTGAAGGGGAGAAGAAGCACAGCGTCGTCGCCTACGACCTCGGCATCAAGACGACAACTCTCGACCAGTTCGCCGCCCGCGGCATCGAGACGACCGTCGTGCCGGCCGACTTCACCTTCGAACAGCTCACCGAGCTGGACCCCGACGGCGTGTTCTTCTCCAACGGCCCCGGCGACCCGGCGAGCGTGACGAACGCCGTCGACGTGCTCGCCCGCGTGCTGGAGGCCAAGATCCCGTTCTTCGGCATCTGCTTCGGCAACCAGCTGCTCGGCCGGGCACTGGGTTTCGAGACCTACAAGTTGCCCTTCGGCCACCGCGGCTCGAACCAGCCGGTCCTCGACACCGCCAACGGACGGGTCCACATCACCACCCAGAATCACGGCTTCGCCGTCGACGCCCCGCTGCGCGAGGTCGTCACCGCGCCTGCCGGTGAGCACCTCGGCCGAGTGGAGGTCAGCTACCTCGGACTCAACGACGACGTCGTCGAAGGCCTGCGCTGCCTCGACCTGCCGGCGTTCTCCGTTCAGTTCCACCCCGAATCCGCTGCCGGGCCGCACGACGCCCGCGACCTGTTCGACCGGTTCATCGAACTGCTCGACGGCGCCGCCACCGTCACCCCGAGCATCGAGACCAGCGAAGGAGACAACGCACATGCCTAAGAGGGACGATCTCTCCTCAGTCCTCGTCATCGGCTCCGGGCCGATCGTCATCGGCCAGGCCTGCGAGTTCGACTACTCCGGCACCCAGGCCTGCCGCGTCCTCAAACGCGAGGGCATGCGGGTCATCCTCGTCAACTCCAACCCGGCGACGATCATGACCGACCCGGAGCTCGCCGACGCCACCTACGTCGAGCCGATCGACCCGGCCGTCATCAAGACGATCATCGCCAAGGAACGCCCCGACGCGCTGCTGCCGACTCTCGGTGGGCAGACCGCGCTCAACGCCGCGATCAACCTGCATGAGGCAGGTGTGCTCGAGAAGTACGGCGTCGAGCTCATCGGCGCTGATGTCGAGGCGATCCAGCGCGGTGAGGACCGCCAGCAGTTCAAACAGGTCGTCGAACGCTGCGGTGCCGAGGTCGCCCGCTCGGCGATCTGCCACTCGATGGAGGAATGCCTCGCCGCCGCCGAGGAGCTCGGCTACCCGATGGTCGTCCGCCCCTCGTTCACGATGGGCGGGCTCGGCTCCGGCATGGCCTTCAACGAAGCCGATCTGCGCCGCATCGCCGGCGACGGACTCGTCGACTCCCTGACCCATGAGGTGCTGCTTGAGGAGAGCATCCTCGGCTGGAAGGAGTACGAACTCGAGCTCATGCGCGACAAGAACGACAATGTCGTCGTCGTGTGCTCGATCGAGAACGTCGACCCCGTGGGCGTGCACACCGGCGACTCCATCACCGTCGCCCCGTCGCTGACGCTCACCGACGTCGAATACCAGGAGATGCGCGACATCGGCATCGCCGTCATCCGCGAAGTCGGCGTCGACACCGGCGGCTGCAACATCCAGTTCGCCATCGACCCCGATGACGGGCGCATCGTCGTCATCGAGATGAACCCGCGCGTCTCCCGCTCCTCAGCACTGGCGTCGAAGGCCACCGGCTTCCCGATCGCCAAGATCGCCGCGAAGCTGGCGATCGGCTACACCCTCGATGAGATCCCCAACGACATCACCGAGGTGACCCCGGCCGCCTTCGAACCGGCACTCGACTACATCGTCGTCAAGGTCCCGCGGTTCGCCTTCGAGAAGTTCCCGGCCGCCGACCCGACGCTGACGACGACCATGAAGTCCGTCGGCGAGGCGATGGCCCTGGGCCGGAACTTCACCACCGCCCTGCAGAAGGCGATGCGCTCGATCGAGCAGAAGAACTCCTCGTTCTCGTGGAACGACCCGCTCGACATCTCCACCGATGCCGCGCGCGCCCAGGTCATCCGCGACCTCGGCCATGCCACCACCGAGCGCCTCTACACCGTGCAGCGGGCACTGGCCGCCGGCATGAGCGTCGAGGAGGTCCACGAGGCCTGCGACATCGACCCCTGGTTCCTCGACCAGATCCAGCTCATCAATGATGTCGCCGAGGAGATTGCCGCCGCTGAGAGCCTCGACGTCGAAACGCTGCGCCTGGCGAAGAACCATGGCTTCTCCGACGCCCAGATCGGCCAGCTGCGCCACCTCGACGAAGGCGTCGTCACCGCCGTGCGCCAGGCACTCGGGCTGCGCCCGGTGTTCAAGACCGTCGACACGTGCGCTGGCGAGTTCGAGGCGAAGACCCCGTACCACTACTCCAGCTACGACGACGAGACCGAGGTGTCCCCGCGCGAACGCGAGGCCGTCATCATCCTCGGCTCCGGTCCCAACCGGATCGGCCAGGGCATCGAATTCGACTACTCGTGCGTGCACGCCACCATGGCACTGGCCGAGGGCGGCTACGAGACGATCATGGTCAACTGCAACCCCGAGACCGTCTCAACCGACTACGACACCGCCGACCGGCTGTACTTCGAACCGTTGACGTTCGAAGACGTCATGGAGATCTACCATGCTGAGAAGCAGGCCGGGCCTGTCGCCGGCGTCGTGTGCACCCTCGGCGGGCAGACTCCGCTCGGCTTGGCCGACCAGCTCAAGGCCGCCGGCGTGCCGGTGCTTGGCACCCAGCCGGAGGCCATCGACCTGGCCGAGGACCGCGGCGAGTTCGGCCAGGTGCTCGCCGAAGCCGGGCTGCGCGCGCCCAAGCACGGGACCGCCACGACCTACGATGAGGCCCAGTCGATCGCCGAGGACATCGGCTACCCGGTGCTCGTGCGCCCCAGCTACGTGCTCGGCGGCCGCGGCATGCAGATCGTCTACGACACCGAACAGCTGATGAACTACATGGCAACGGCCACCGAGGTCTCGATCGACCGGCCGGTGCTCGTCGACCGGTTCCTCGAAGACGCCGTCGAGATCGACGTCGACGCCCTCTACGACGGCAACGAGACCTACATCGGCGGGATCATGGAGCACATCGAGGAGGCCGGCATCCACTCCGGTGACTCCGCCTCGGTGCTGCCGGCCCTGACCCTGGGGGAGAACGTCATCGAGCAGGTCCGCAACGCCACCGCCGCGATCGCCCGCGGCACGAACGTGCGCGGCCTCATCAACATCCAGTTCGCCGTCGCCGCTGACGTCCTCTACGTCATCGAGGCAAACCCGCGCGCCTCCCGCACGGTGCCGTTCGTCTCGAAGGCCACCGCGGTGCCGCTGGCCAAGGCCGCCGCGCTCATCGCCGTCGGCAAGTCGATCAGAGAGCTGCGCGGCAGCATCCTCGCCGCCGAACACGACGGCTCGACCCTGCCGGATGACCACCCGGTCGCCGTCAAGGAGGCGGTGCTGCCCTTCCGCCGGTTCCGCACCGTCGACGGCAAGGTCGTCGACTCGATCCTCGGTCCTGAGATGCGCTCGACCGGCGAGGTGATGGGCATCGACACCGCCTTCCCCGTCGCCTTCGCCAAAGCCGAGCTCGCAGCCGGAGCCGCCCTTCCCACCTCGGGCACGGTGTTCGTCTCGGTTGCCGATCGCGACAAGCGCTCCTCGGTGCTGGCGGTCAAGCAGCTCGTCGACATAGGCTTCGACGTCGTCGCCACCGCCGGGACCGCGGCGATGCTCGACCGCTACGGCATCACCAGCACCCGGATCGCGAAGTACTACGAGGCCGCCGAAGGTGAGCGCACGATCCTCGATGACATCACCGAAGGCCGCATCGACCTTGTTATCAATGTGCCGGCCGGCCGGCAGGAGCGTGCTGACGGCTACGAGATCCGCGCAGCCGCCGTCGCCTCGTCGATCCCGCTGGTGACCACGGTCGCCGAATTCACCGCCGCGGTCACCGCGATCGAAGGCCAGCGGGCAGCGGCCTTCGATGTGCGCTCCCTGCAGGACTGGGCATGAGCCAACACGACACGGGCGCCCAGCCCGAGCGCGACTACGGACGCGACTGGCCGCAGGCCAACCGGACCCGGCTGTGCGTCGGCATCGACCCACACGCCGGGCTGCTGGCCGACTGGTCGCTGCCGGATTCGGCAGCCGGGGTGCGCGACTTCGGGCTGCGCGTCGTCGAGGCGGCGGCAGGGGAGTGCGGGACGGTCAAACCGCAGGCGGCGTTCTTCGAACGCCACGGCTCCCGCGGCCTCGCCGCCCTCGAAGACGTCCTCGGTGCTGCCCACGATGCCGGGCTGTCGACGATCCTCGACATCAAACGTGGAGACATCGGCTCGACAATGGCAGGCTACGCCGAGGCCTACATGAACCCGGCCTCCCCGCTGTACGCCCACGCCGTGACCCTCTCGCCGTACCTGGGCTTCGGCTCACTCGAACCGGCCTTCGAGTGCGCACGCACCTACGGCACCGGCGCCTTCGTCCTCGCACTGACCTCGAATCCAGATGGGGCCAGCGTCCAGCATGCGCGCACCTCCGGCGGCCCATCGGTCGCCGCCGAGGTGATCGCAGGCGTCCGGGACGTCAACGCACAGCTCGGTGCCCCACGCCTCGGCGTCGTCATCGGCGCGACCACCGGCACTGCCGCCCGCGACCTCGGCATCGACCTGACTGCAGGCGACTACCCGATCCTGGCACCGGGCTACGGCGCTCAGGGCGGGGGAGTCGAGGATCTGCACTCCGTGTTCGGAGCAGCGTTCGCAGACGGCCGTGTCATTGTGAATGCCGGACGCACGATCCTCTCAGCAGGGCCGGCGATTCCGGCGCTTCAGGAGCGCATCCGGGAAACGACCCGTGCGCTCACCGGTGCAGACGGTCTACACTGATACAAATCTGCTGATGCGGACTGGACCACTAAGGAGTAGACGTGGCTCTCCAACCCCTGACACCCGAACAGCGTTCTGCAGCACTCGACAAAGCGTTCAAGGCCAGGCAGGCTCGGGCAGATGCCAAGGCCGCACTGAAGTGCGGTGAGAAATCCCTGTCGACAGTCCTGAAGGAAGCAGCAGACGACGAAGCACTGAGCAAGATGAAGGTCCATGACCTGCTGCGCTCCATGCCCGGCGTCGGAAAACGCCGCGCCTCCGTGCTCATGGAGCAGATCGGCATCGCCGAATCCCGGCGACTCAAAGGCCTCGGTGTGCACCAGAAGGCCGCACTCCTGGAGAGATTCGAAACCGCGTGACACAACGACTGACTGTTCTGGCAGGACCGACCGCCGTCGGCAAAGGCACCGTCGGCGCACACATCCGCAGAAACTTCCCACAGATCTGGTTCTCCGTATCCGCCACCACGCGCCCACCGCGTGAGGGCGAACGCGACGGCGTCGACTACTACTTCGTGACCGAAGAGGAATTCGATCGGATGATCGACGACGGTGAACTCCTCGAATACGCAACCGTGCACGGCCGGTACCGCTACGGCACGCCCGCGAAACCGGTGCGCGAAGCGCTCGAAGCCGGTTCGCATCCGCTGCTGGAGATCGACCTGCAGGGCGCCCGCCAGGTCAAGGAGACGATGCCCGAGGCGAGGTTCGTGTTCCTCGGCCCACCGAGTTGGGATGAGCTCGTCCGCCGGCTCATCGGCCGCGGCACCGAATCCGAAGAGGAACAGGCCCGCCGGCTGGAGACTGCGAAGGAAGAACTCGCCGCTGAGACCGAGTTCGACCACACCGTCATCAACCACGACATTTCAGAAGCCGCCGAGGAACTAGTAACATTGATGGGGTTGTCAATCGACAACACCCCCGACAACTGATGGAGTTTGAGTGTCCGCTGAACCGAAAGGTATCACCAATCCGCCGATCGACGACCTGCTGGCGGTGACGGATTCGAAGTACGAACTCGTCATCGAATCGGCTCGCCGCGCCCGGCAGATCAATGCCTACTACGCGCAGCTCCAGGAAGGCCTGCTCGAGAACGTCGGCCCGCTGGTGACCCCGGAGCCGAACGAGAAGCCGCTGTCGATCGCCCTGCGCGAGGTCAATGAGGGCAAGATCCTCATCCGCGAGCCGCGTGAAGAGGACTTCGCCGCGCCGGTCATCGAGGACTTCGAGACCGCTGAAGCCGACATCGACCTGAGCTTCGACACCCCCACCGAGCAGTGAACATCGTCGTAGGGGTCAGCGGCGGCATCGCGGCCTACAAGGCCTGTCATGTCGTCCGCGCCCTGCGAGAACTCGGGCACACCGTCAAGGTCGTGCCCACTGCCTCGGCGCTCACCTTCGTCGGCGCTGCCACCTGGGAGGCCCTGAGCGGCCAGCCGGTGCAGACGAGCGTGTTCGAACGCATCGACGAAGTCGAGCACATCCGCATCGGCCAGCACGCCGATCTCGTGCTCATCGCCCCGGCGACTGCCGACCTCATCGCCCGGCTGCGCGCCGGAAGCGCCGATGACCTGCTGACCGCCACCGTCATCTCCACCACCGCACCGGTGGTGCTCGCACCTGCGATGCACACCGAGATGTGGCTCAATCCCGCCACCGTGGACAACGTCGCAGTGCTGCGCAAACGCGGCATCCATGTCATCGAACCGGCCAGCGGCCGGCTCACCGGAGCCGACTCCGGTCCCGGACGGCTGCCCGAACCCGAGGACATCGTCACCGCAGCCCTCGACGTCCACCGGACCCGCACTTCGGGAACGGAGACCGAGGCGGCACTTGCCGGCCGGCGCGTGCTCATCACCGCCGGCGGCACCCGCGAGCCGCTCGACCCGGTGCGCTTCCTCGGCAACCGGTCCTCAGGCAAACAGGGCATCGCCCTGGCCCGCGCCGCAGCAGCACTCGGTGCCGATGTCACCCTCATCGCCGCCAACGTCGACGATCGGCTGCTGGAGAACCTCAGCGACCGGATCACCGTCACCGGCATCGAGACGACCGCCGAGCTGCAGGACGCCGCCCAAGCCGCCCAGCCCGATGCCGACATCATCATCATGTGCGCTGCCGTTGCTGACTACCGGCCGGCTGAGACCGCCGCGCACAAGATGAAGAAATCCGGGGACTCCGGACTGACGATCGAACTCGTGCAGAACCCCGACATCCTCGCCGGTCTCGTCGACACCCGCGCCGAGGGTCAGACGATCATCGGATTCGCCGCCGAGACCGGCTCCCCGGACGCCAGTGCCGAACAGCTCGCCCAGCAGAAGCTGCTGCGCAAGGGCTGCGACATGCTCGTGCTCAACGACGTCTCCGCCGGCCAGGCCTTCGACCGCGATGACAACAGCCTCGTCGTCTACGAACGCATTGATGCTGACGCCTCCGAGGGTGGAACCGCTGGTGAGAGTGCCGGTGTGCGCGAGGTGCTGCGCACGGCCGGGTCGAAGGAGAATGTGTCGCAGGAAGTCATGGCCGCTGTCGCTGTCCGTGCGAATCGATAGGATGGCCGGGTGAGCACACAACATCTTCGCCAATTCACCTCAGAGTCCGTCACCGAAGGACACCCCGACAAGATCTGCGACCAGATCAGCGACGGCGTCCTCGACGAACTGCTGAGCCAGGACCCCAACGCCCGCGTCGCCGTCGAGACGATGGTCACCACCGGCCTCGTCCACGTCGCCGGTGAAGTCTCGACAGACGGCTACGCCGATGTCGCCGGCATCGCTCGAAGAATCATCACCGGCATCGGCTACGACTCCTCCGAAAAGGGCTTCGACGGCCACTCCTGCGGCGTGTCCGTCTCGATCGGCGCGCAGTCGCAGAACATCGCCGATGCTGTCACCACCTCCCTTGAACACCGCACCGGCGGCGAGGTCGAAGATGCCGACTCGCTGCTCGGCGCCGGCGACCAGGGGCTCATGTTCGGCTACGCCGATGATTCCACCGACGTGCTCATGCCCCTGCCGATCCACCTGGCGCACCGGCTGAGCGAACAGCTGAGCCGGGTGCGCAAGTCCGGCGGGCTGGACTACCTGCGGCCCGACGGCAAGACCCAGGTGACGATCGGCTACGACGGCGACACCGCCTGCACCGTCGAGGCACTTGTCGTCTCCACCCAGCACGATGCCGCGATCGGCCAGCACCAGCTCGAAGCCGACGTCAAGCGCGAGGTCATCGAACCGGTGCTCGCCGACTTCAGCCTCGACACCGCCGCCACGAAGTTCTACATCAACCCCGCCGGCCCGTTCGTCGTCGGCGGCCCGATGGGCGACGCCGGACTGACCGGCCGCAAGATCATCGTCGACACCTACGGCGGCTTCGCCCGCCACGGCGGCGGAGCGTTCTCCGGCAAGGACCCCTCGAAGGTCGACCGCTCCGGTGCCTATGCGATGCGCTGGGTGGCCAAGAACGTCGTCGCCGCCGGCCTGGCCCGCCGCTGCGAAGTGCAGGTCGCCTACGCGATCGGCTCCGCCCGCCCGGTCGGCCTCTACGTCGAGACCTTCGGCACCGAAACCGTCGACCCGGCCCGCATCGAAGCGGCCATCCGCGAGGTCTTCGACCTGCGCCCGTCGATGATCATCAAGAGCCTCGACCTCAAGCGCCCGATCTACACCGAGACCGCCACCCACGGTCACTTCGGGCGCACCGTTGAGAACTTCACGTGGGAGCGCACGGATCGCGCCGAGGACCTGCGCCGCCTGTGCTCCTGACCCGGTCAGGGGAGCAGACACATGAGCCAGCAGCCGCGGCTCATCGCCGACGACGGCGATGACGACGGCCTCGACACCGGCATCAGGGTGCGCGGCGGCAAGACGCCTGCCGCGCACCTTCCGGTCGCCGAGGTGCTGGTCGAAACCCAGCTGCCGCACCTGGCCCGCCCTTTCGATTACGCCGTCACCGAAAGCCTCGCCGCTGACGCACAGCCCGGAGTGCGCGTGCGGGTCCGCTTCGCCGGACGGCTCATCTCCGGATTCGTCGTCGCCCGCAAGGACAGCACCGAACACGTCGGCGAACTCACCGCCATCGAACGCGTCGTCTCCGACCTCGTCGTCCTCACCCCCGGGCTGCGGGCCCTGTGCGAGGAGATCGCCTCCCGCTATGCCGGCACCCTGCCCGATGTCCTGCGCCTGGCGATCCCGCCCCGGCACGCGACGGCTGAGAAGCGCGCCCGTGCAGCAGAACCCGAACCCTTGGGCGAAGTCGAACGGCAGCAGATCTGCGATGAGATCAGCGCCCACACCGATGAGCCAGCGGACTTCACCGACTACCTCACCGCCCTCGACACCTGGATCGGCGATACACCGTCCGAGGCCACCGACACCGGACGCCCATCTGCCGGCCCGCGCGCAGCCATGGCGCTGCTGCCAGGAAGCATGCCGGGCACCGGCTGGATCCACTACGGACTGCGCGCAGCCGCCCGCGTGCTGCGCACCGGCCGATCGGTGCTGTGGCTCGTACCCGATCACCGCGAACTCTCAGCCCTCGAAGCCGCCCTCGGCGACCTCAAGCCGCTGGCCATCCGCCTATCAGCCGACCAGGGCCAGTCCGCCCGCTGGTCAGCCTGGGTGCGCGCCCTGCACGGGGCAGGCCGGCTCATCATCGGCACCCGCGCCGCCGCCTTCGCCCCGACATCCGACATCGGCCTCGTCATCTGCCTCGACGACGGCGACGAGAACTACCTCGACCAGCACGCCCCCTACCCGCACGCCCGCCAGGTGCTGCTCACCCGCATCCAGCAGACCGGCAGTGCAGCCCTGTTCCTTGACTACAACCGCACCGTCGAGATCCAGCGGCTCGTGCGCATCGGCTGGTTCGGTGAGATCACCTATCCGGGACCGGTTCATCGCCAACAGGCCCCGATCTGCCAGCTGCCACCCGACGACCTGCCGCCGCACCAGCATCAGCGGCTGCCCGAACTCGGCTTCCGCCTCACCCAGGCAGCGATCGGGCGGACGACGGAATCCCCGGCCATCGGACCTGTCCTCGTGCAGGTCCCGCGTGCCGGCTACCTGCCGGTCGTGGCCTGTGCTGGCTGCCGCAGCGTCATCGAATGCCCGCAGTGCGCCGGCAAACTTGAAGCCGCCTCCCAGACCGGTCCGTTCGCCTGCCGCGCTTGCGGCTTCCGCGCTGAGACCTTCACCTGCCCGCAGTGCTCCAGCAACGCCATCCGGTCGGTCGTCGCCGGCATCGAGCGCACCTTTGAAGAACTCGGCCGCGCCTTCCCCGGCACCAAGGTCATCCGCTCGGGCGGCAGCCACATCATCGACCGGGTCCCAGACGAACCGAGCATCATCGTCGCCACCACAGGCGCCGAACCGTATGCAGACAACGGCTACGCCCTGGCCCTGCTGCTCGATTCGCTGTGGCCAGGCCCCGGTCTGCAGGCCACCGACCGCGCCATTGCTCGCCGCATGCGGGCCGCCTGTCTGGTGCGCGGCTGGCAGCACGGCGGGCGCATCCTGCTCATGGACGACGACCCCTCGATTCGGCAGGTCATCTCCGACTTCGCACCCGTCGCCTGGGCCGATGAGCAGTACCAGGCGCGCAGCGAGTTGCGCTTCCCGCCGGCCGTGCGCACCATCGGCCTGCGCGGCGACCGGTCCGCCGTCGCCGAGGTGGTCGCTGCGGCCTCCGAGGTAGGGGAGGTGTGGGACATCTATGCCCACGACGAGCCGTATGAGCGCATCATCGGCACGACGATCGCCTCCGGTCCTGCTGTCACCCGGCGCATCGCCGCCGAGGTCGCCGCCCGGTCCATGCGGCATGAGGAGTCCGTCTTCGCCCGGGTCGACGATCCCGACGTGCTCTGAACCGGCCGGCCCGGTCGTTAGACTGGCGGGGTGAGAATCGTCTTCGCAGGAACCCCCGCCGTCGCCGTGCCCGCTCTCGAGGCGCTGCTTGAATCCGACCATGAGGTCATCGCCGTGCTCACCCGCCCCGATGCCCCGGTCGGCCGCAAGCGCGTGCTGACCCCGAGCCCGGTGAAGGAGCGCGCCCTAGCCACCGGCATCCCGGTGCTCGAGGCCGCCCGGCTGCGCGGGGAGATCCTCGACGAACTCGAAGCCCTCGGCCCCGATGCCGTCGCCGTCGTCGCCTTCGGTGCGATCGCCGGACCTCGTGCCCTGTCGATCAGTGAGCACGGCTGGTACAACCTGCACTTCTCCCTGCTGCCCCAGTGGCGCGGGGCAGCACCGGTCCAGCGGGCGCTCATGGCCGGACAGACGACCTCAGGAGTCACTGTCTTCCGCATCGACACCGGCATGGACACCGGACCGGTCCTCACCCAGCAGGAACTCGACCTGCCCTCGGCACCGGCCGGAGAGGTCCTCGACTCCTACGCCCGCACCGGGGCGGAGCTGCTCGTCACCGCCTTCGATCAGCTCGCAGACGGCAGCGCCGAACTCACCCCACAGCACGGTGAGACCAGCCACGCTGAGAAGATCACCCCCGACGAAGCCGAACTGCCCTTCACCGCCACCACCGCCGAACTCGTCGCCCGCGCCAACGGCGTCACCCCAGCACCGGGCCCATGGGCGCTCATGGACGGCAAGCGCACCAAGCTCTCCGGCATCACCGCCGCCGATGACCTCAGCAGCGCCGCCTGGCAGCAGCCCGGCCGGCTCGCAGCCGCCGCTGACGGCACTGTGCTCATCGGCACCAGCGACGGCGCCGTCGCTGTCGAACGCATCCAGCCCTTCGGCAAGGCGATGATGGACGCCGCCGACTTCCTGCGCGGCCGCGGCCAGGCCGCCTTCGACATCAGCGAGGAGCCCGGCGATGCGTGAGCCCAGCGGAGACCGCAAACCCGCCCCCGGCAAACCCGGCCCCGGCGTCAAACGCCGCCGTGCCAGCCACGGCCGCACCCGCGTCAACCCCGGTAGGCGCATCGCCTTCGACGTTCTCATCGCCGTCGACGATGACGACGCCTACGCCAACCTGCTGCTGCCCCCACGGCTCAGCCGTGCCGGGCTGAGCACCGCCGACGCCGGGCTGGCAACCGAACTGACCTACGGCACCCTGCGCGGCCGCGGTCTTTACGATGCGATCATCGCCCACGCCGCCGGCCGGCCGGTCAGCAAGCTCGACACGCCCGCCCGCAATGCCCTGCGGCTGGGTGCCCACCAGCTGCTCGACATGAACACCGCCGCCCACGCCGCCGTCAACGAAGCCGTCGGTCTCATGCGGGCGACTAAGCACATGAAGGCCGCAGGCTTCGTCAACGCCGTCATGCGCCGCATCAGCGAACGCACCCGCATCGAGTGGCTCGACCTCGTCACCAGAGGCGCCAGCGACGACGAGCAGATCGGGCTGACCTACGCGCACCCGGCCTGGATCGTCACTGCACTGCGCCGATCGCTCACCGCCCACGGGCGCGATGCCGGCGAACTCACCGCACTGCTCGCAGCCGACAATGTGCCCGCCCGCGTGTGCCTGACAGCCCTGCCCGGCCTGGCCGACCGGGAGGCGATCGCCGCCGACTGCGGAAAGCCCACCGCGCTGTCCCCGCTCGGCGTCGAACTGTCCTCCGGAGACCCCTACACACTTCCTGAGGTGCAGGCAGGACAGGCCCGCGTCCAGGACGAAGGCTCCCAGCTCGTAGTCCTCGGCCTGACCGCAGCCTGCGCACCTGACGGCCCGGTCCTCGACCTGTGCGCCGGGCCCGGCGGCAAGACTGCCATCCTGGCAGCAGACGCCGCTGCCACCGGAACACCAGTCGTCGCCTGCGACGTCTCCGCACACCGCGCCGAACTCGTCCGCGACTCCGTACGCGCCATCGACGCAGACGTCACCGTCCTCAACACCGACGGCCGCAGCCTGGCAGACGAGCACCTCGGCCGCTACACCCGCGTGCTCGCCGACGTTCCCTGCACCGGCCTCGGCGCGCTGCGCCGCCGACCCGAAGCCCGCTGGCGGCGCAAACCTGAGGACGTCGAGGCACTGCAGCCCATCCAGCGCGAACTGCTGACCCGGGCGATCGAGCTCACCGCACCCGGGGGAGTCGTGGCCTACACCACCTGCTCGCCCCACCACGGGGAGACGATCAACATCGTCACCGAGGTGCTCACCGCCTCGGGCACGGACGTCGAGGTGCTTGACGCGCCGGCGATCCTCGCAGACGTCACCGGCCAGGAGGCCGCCCAGTTCGCCTCGGCGCCGATCGGCACCGGGCAGGCCGTGCAGCTGTGGCCGCACGTGCACGGCACTGACGGGATGTTCCTGGCACTGCTGCGCCGCACCGGCTGAAGCGCTGAGGCTCTATGCTGGGAGGGTGAGCATTCGCATTCATCCCAGCATCCTGTCCTGTGACTTCTCCCGCCTGTCCGAGGAACTCGACGCGATCTCAGCAGCCGATATGGCCCACGTCGACGTCATGGACAACCACTTCGTTCCCAACCTCACCTTCGGCCCGCCGGTCGTCGAGCGGATCCGTGAGGTCTCGCCGATCCCCATCGACGCACATCTCATGATCGAGCAGGCCGACTGGCACGCCCAGGTCTACGCGGAGATGGGCTGCGCATCGGTCAGCTTCCACGCCGAAGCCTCCGCGGCCCCTGTCCGGCTGGCCCGCGAGATCCGCGCACTCGGGGCGAAGGCCTCGCTGGCGATCCGCCCGGCCACTCCGATCGAGCCCTACATCGACCTGCTGGCCGAGTTCGACCAGATCCTCATCATGACCGTCGAACCCGGATTCGGCGGCCAGTCATTCCTCGACGTGTGCCTGCCGAAGGTGGCCCGCACCCGCCAGGCGATCGAAGACGCCGGTCTCGAAGTACAGCTGCAGGTCGACGGGGGAGTCTCAGCCACGACTGTGGCCCGCGCTGTGGCCGCCGGAGCGAATGTGCTCGTGGCAGGCTCCGCCGTATACAGCGCTGAAAACCGCAGCGCAGCGATCGAAGAGCTGCGCGAACTCGCCCTCGACGCCCTGCGCTGAACAGGCATGCGCGGCAAGACAGAAGTTGCCGCGCATGTGAGCCAGAGCCTATAGTGCCACCAGGAGTACGTGCTCCGGGGTCGGTGAAAGTCCGAGCCGGCGGTGACAGTCCGCGACCCCCGTTCCGACGGGGCTGAACTGGTGGGATTCCAGTACCGACGGTGAAAGTCCGGATGGGAGGAAGCACGTCTGCGTCCGCGCAGCTGATGGCGATATGTGCCTGAGCCTACGCGGCGCCACCGCGCTATTCACGCGTCGCAACCCCCGGAGCCTTGAGCGAAAGGTTTCGGAAAGTGGATATCATCTCGTGGCTCAACGCCCCGGTCTTCGAACTCATGGGCAAGCCCGTTCCCTGGTCCGATGTCATCGGCAACATCTGCGCACTGGCAACGGTGTTCCTGGCGCTGCGGCGCAACATCTTCTCCTGGCCAGTGCAGATCACCGGCTCGATCTTCCTGTTCTCGGCCAGCATCTCGGCAGGCCTCGGCGGCAACGCTGCCCGCCAGGTCGTCATCGTCGCCGCTGCGATCTGGGGATGGAGCCAGTGGAAGCGCTCCCAGGAGGAGACCGGTGAGATCCGCGTGCGCTGGGCGACCTGGCCCGAACGACTACTGCTCATCGCCGCCCTGGCCGCAGGCACTGCCGGTTTCGGCTGGATCCTGGCGTGGGGCGACTGGTCGTGGAACCCATACCCGGACGCCTACATCTTCATCGGCTCACTCGTGGCGATGTACGCCCAAGGCCGGGCGATCGTCGAGTTCTGGTTCGTGTGGCTGGCCGTCGACCTCGTCGGGATTCCACTGGCCATCATGGGCGGCCTGCTGTTCTCCGGCATCGTGTACTTCGTCTTCCTCATCATGGTCATCGTCGGCATCGTCGACTGGGCGAGGAAGTCCAAGCAGACGATCGCATCACCGAGCGAACCCGCACAGACGATCGCCGGGCACTGCGCCGACGGCTGAGGGTCTTCGAACGTCGTGCTGACGTCGACCCCGATCATGTACGTCCGCCCTCGGCATTGCCCTCAACCATCCGGTCTGTGCGCCATCCCGCACGGGGCAGGCTCCCGAGCTCACGGCAGGAGGTTTCGGTGGCCTGGAGCTGTGATCCTCCCCTTACTTCCTCCTGATCGCAGTTTCATACGTCCTCGTCTGGATGCGCCGGGCGCCGGCCGCAGCCTCTGGAGCCGCTGCTTCCAGCTCCTGCGCTGGGACTTCGCCTCTCTGCTCTGTAGGGCGGCGCCTGAGACTCTCTGCAGACTGGTGCCGGTGGTGTATTACCCTGGCCGTGTGAAGACCTTCGAAGAACTGTTCGCAGAACTGACCGAAAAAGCAGCCACCCGTCCCGCTGGTTCGTCCACCGTGGCCGAGCTGGACGCCGGAGTCCATGCGATCGGCAAGAAGGTCGTCGAAGAGGCCGCCGAGGTGTGGATGGCCGCCGAGTACGAATCCGATGTCGAACTCGCAGGTGAGATCGCTCAGGCGATCTACCACCTGCAGGTGATGATGATCGCCCGCGGGATCAGCCTCGACGACGTCTATCGCGAACTGTGAGCCGAAAGGAAGCTGTGAGCCGAGAAATCACCGATACCGGCCGCATCCCGGCGGTCCGGGCCGACGGCATGCTGCGCGTGGCTGTGCCTAACAAGGGCTCGCTGTCCGAATCAGCGACGACGATGCTGCGCGAAGCCGGCTACCAGGTGCGCACGACCTCCAAGCGACTCGTCCACCGCGACGTCGACGCCGGCATCGAGTTCTTCTACCTGCGCCCGCGCGATATCGCCGTCTATGTCGGCCGCGGGCTCATCGACCTCGGCATCACCGGCCGCGATCTGCTGCTGGAATCCGGTGCCGAAGCCGAGGAGCTGCTGCCGCTGGGCTTCGCCCGCTCCCGTTTCCACTACGCCGGAGCCGAAGGCGCTTTCCACGAGATCGACGAACTCGAGGGCCTCACCATCGCCACCAGCTATCCGACGCTGGTCGAACGCGACCTCAGGCAGCGCGGACTCGAAGCCCGGGTCATCAAACTCGACGGGGCCGTGGAGGTCTCGATCGAACTCGGTGTCGCCGACGTCATCGCCGATGTGGTCGAAACCGGCACCACGCTGCGGATGGCCGGGCTGCAGACCTTCGGCGAACCGGTCCTGCACTCCGAAGCCGTGGTCATCTCCAACCGGAAGTCGAACCCGGGCACCCGAAAGTTTCTGCGCCGGCTCGAAAGCGTCATGGTCGCCCGCGACTACGTCCTCGTCGACTACGACATCGCCGCCGAGCATCTCGCCGAGGCGACTGCGCTGACCCCCGGCTTCGAAAGCCCGACCGTCTCCGCCCTGCACGACAGCGACTGGTACGCCGTGCGCACCATGGTCGCCGCCCGCGACGTGCACAAGACCATGGACCAGCTCTACGAAGTCGGCGCACGCGCCATCCTGGTGACGAACATTGGCGCCTGCCGCATTTGAGACACGGCCATTCAGGCCCTATTTCACGAGGATCCTCACCGTGTTCCTCGCGATCACGATCGTCGTGTCCTTCACGCTGCTGAGCTGGGGGCTGACTCAGTTGCACTGGACCGGCTGGAAGACCCGCGACATCATCTGGATGAATGCTCTGGGCGTGATCTTCGGAGCCGTCGTCTGGCGCGTCGGGGCGATCGCGGCATTTGTCACCGACGAAGCACTCATCGTGCGCAACATCTTCAGCACGACGAGGGTCGAATGGACGCGCATCCTCTCCATCAGCTTCCACCCGCGGGGTGGTGACTCGTGGGTCACCCTCGACCTGTCCGACGGTTCGACCCTGTCGGTGATGGCGATCCAGTCCGCAGACGGAGACCGGGCGCGCTACGCCTGCGAGCGGTTGCGTAGACTCGTGGACACATACAGCTCACCCGATGTGCCGGACAACTGAACCGGTCTGACACCACCCGTGCAGACACGCGTCCGCGAGACGACAGCGCAGCGGCACCGGCACCTCGGGCACACTGAGACCAGCCGCCGGGCACGGCTGCCAGCGGCCGAACGACGAAGGAGAACCGCCTGACGATGAGCAGCACATCCGAGACCACCACCCGCCCCGGACCGCTGTCCGGCTACACCGTCGTCGACCTCTCCCGCGCACTGGCCGGACCGCACGCCGGGCAGATGCTCGGCGACCTCGGCGCCCGCGTCATCAAGGTCGAGAACCCCGCCTCCGGCGACGACTCCCGCTCCTGGGGCCCGCCCTTCGTCGGCCCTGAGGACGACCCGCAGGCCACCTACTTCTTCTCCTGCAACCGCAACAAGGAATCCATCGCCCTCAACCTCAAGGACGACGGCGACAAGGAGGTCCTCGCCCAGCTCATCGAACGCGCCGACGTGCTCGTCGAGAACTTCCGCGGCGGCGTGCTCACCCGCCTCGGGTTCTCCACCGAACGCTGCATGGAGCTCAACCCGCGCCTCGTGATCCTCTCGATCACCGGCTTCGGCCACGACGGCCCCGAAGCCTCCCGCGCCGGCTACGACCAGATCGCCCAGGGTGAGGCCGGCCTCATGTCGCTGACCGGCTCCGGCCCCGATGACATGCAGAAGGTCGGCGTGCCGATCGCCGACCTGCTCTCCGGCATCTACGGCTCCTACGGCGTGCTCGCCGCCCTGCTCGAACGCGAGCGCACCGGCCGCGGCAAGGTCGTGCGCACTTCGCTCATCGCCGGCATGGTCGGCGTCCACGCCTTCCAGGGCACCCGCGCCACGGTCGCCGGGGAGAACCCCGCACCCGGCGGCAACCACCACCCGTCGCTGTCGCCCTACGGCCTGTTCCACTGCAAGGGCGGGGCCGTGCAGATCTCGGTGGGCAACCAGAACCTGTGGCACAAACTCTGCGCCGCCTTCGACATCGACCCCGAAACCCAGGGCATGGCGACCAACGCCGAGCGCGTCGCCAACCGCCCGGCAGTCATCAGCGTCATCGAGGAGCGCTTCCGCGACTACACCGCCGAAGAGCTGCTCGAGAAGCTCGCCGCCGCCGGCATCCCATCGGGCATCGTGCGCTCCCTGCAGGAGGTCTACCAGTGGGAGCAGGCCCTGTCGCAGGGACTGAAGATCTCCGTTGAGCACCCGGTGCTCGGTGAGATCGACCTGCCCGGCCCGCCGCTGCGGTTCTTCGACGCCGATACCGAAGGCGAGACCGAATCGACCCCGCGCGAGCACCTCGCCCCGCCGCTGCTCAACGAGCACGGCGACGCGATCCGCCGCTGGCTCGAGGAGACGCCATGAGCTCGCGGCTGAGCGCCCGGGAGCTCATCGACCTCGTCGTCGACGACGGCACCTTCGTCTCCTGGGACGAAGAGCCGATCGAACCTGCTGATGGGATCTCCGAGACCTACGCCGCCGAACTCGCCCAGGCTGCCCAGAAGTCCGGTGTCGACGAGGCCGTCATCACCGGTGAGGGCCGCATCTACGGCCGCCGCGTCGCGGTCGTGGCCTGCGAGTTCCGGTTCCTCGCCGGATCGATCGGCCTCGCTGCAGCCGAACGGCTGTGCCGGGCGATCGAACGCGCCACCGCCGAAGGCCTCCCACTGCTGGCCGGACCGGCATCCGGCGGCACCCGCATGCAGGAGGGCACCGTCGCATTCCTCACGATGGTCAAGCTCGCCGCTGCTGTGAAGGTCCACCGCAAGGCCGGACTGCCCTACCTCGTCTACCTGCGCCACCCGACTACCGGAGGCGTGTTCGCCTCCTGGGGATCACTGGGCCACTTCACCGTCGCCGACCGCGGCAGCCTCATCGGCTTCCTCGGCCCGCGCGTGTACGAGCAGCTCTACGGCGAGAAGTTCCCCGACAGCATCCAGACCGGTGAGAACCTCTACCGCAACGGGCTCATCGACGCCGTCCTCTCACCTGAGCGGATCGCCTCGACGGTCAACATGGTCCTGAATGTGCTCATGGGTGCCCGCGAAGTCCCGGGACCGGTGCCGGATCCGCGCACGGAACCCGACCCGATGCCGGTCAACACCCACGCCTGGGACATCATCACCGCCTCGCGCCGGCCCGAACGCCCCGGCGTGCGCGAACTGCTGCGCCACGGCGCCACCGACGTGCTGCCGCTCAACGGCACCGGCCAGGGTGAGAAGGACCCCGGCCTGCTGCTGGCCGCCGCCCGTTTCGGCACCGCACCGTGCATCGTGCTCGGCCAGGACCGTAGCCGGCAGGCCGCGGGCGAACCGATGGGACCAGCCGCCCTGCGTGAAGCCCGCCGCGGCATGGCCCTGGCAGCCGAGCTGCACATCCCGCTCGTCACGATCATCGACACCCCGGGTGCCGCGCTGTCGAAGAGCGCTGAGGAAGGCGGGCTGGCCGGAGAGATCGCCCGCTGCCTGGCCGACCTGGCCACCCTCGACGCACCGACCGTCTCCCTCATCATGGGCGAGGGGACCGGCGGCGGGGCATTGGCACTCGTCCCAGCTGACCGGGTGCTCTCAGCCGAGAACGGCTGGCTGTCACCGCTGCCGCCCGAAGGCGCCTCGGCGATCGTCTACCGCGACACCGACCATGCCCCGGAGATGGCGCAGAAGCAGGGCGTGCAGGCCGAGATGCTGCTCAAGCACGGCATCGTCGACCGGGTCATCGCCGAGCAGCCAGATGCCGCCGACGAACCCGAGGCGTTCGTCACCCGGGTGGCGAAGACCCTGGAGTACGAGATCATCTCGCTGATGCGCGAGCCGGCCTACCGCCGCGAGCACCGGCGCATCGAACGCTACCGCAGCCTCGGACTGTGAGAGGAGCCCCGCGAACATGACCCTTGCCGTGCGCGTCATCCCGTGCCTTGACGTCGACGCCGGCCGCGTCGTCAAAGGGGTGCGGTTCGAAAACCTGCGCGATGCCGGTGATCCGATCGAACTCGCCCGCCGCTACAGCGAACTCGGCGCTGACGAAGTCACCTTCCTCGACGTCACCGCCTCCAGCAGCGACCGGGAGACCACCTACGACATGGTCTCCCAGTGCGCGGAGACGGTGTTCATCCCGCTGACCGTCGGCGGGGGAGTGCGCAGCACCGACGACGTCGACCGGCTGCTGCGGGCCGGCGCCGACAAGGTCGGCGTCAACACCGCAGCCGTCGCCCGGCCCGAACTCATCACCGAGATCGCCGAACGCTTCGGCAGCCAGGTCCTCGTCCTCTCCCTCGACGCCCGCCGGGTCCCAGCAGACCAGCCGGCCATCGCCTCGGGATTCGAGGTCACTACCCATGGCGGCCGCCGCGGAACCGGCATCGACGCCATCGAATGGATCCGCGAGGCAGCCGAACGCGGGGCAGGGGAGATCCTGCTCAACAGCGTCGACGCCGACGGCACACATGAGGGCTTCGACCTTGAACTCATCCGCGCCGCCCGCGCAGCCGTCGACGTCCCGCTCATCGCCTCCGGAGGCGCCGGCAAGCTCGAGCATTTCGCCCCGGCCGTCCACGCCGGAGCCGATGCCGTGCTCGCCGCCTCGGTCTTCCACTTCGGCACCTTCACGATCGCCGAGGTGAAGGAAGCCCTCGCAGCCGACGGGATCACCGTCCGATGACCGGCGTCCCGGACTCCAGCCTCGACCCGGCGATCGCCGAACGCCTCAAACGCGGCAGCGGCGGGCTGCTGCCGGTCGTCGTGCAGGAGGCGACGAGCCGCGAGGTGCTCATGCTCGCGTGGATGGACGACGAGGCACTGGCCCGCACCCTGCGCACCGGCAAGGCGACCTACTGGTCGCGATCCCGCCAGGAGTACTGGGTCAAGGGCGAGACCTCCGGTCACACGCAGAAGGTCCGCTCGGTCGCCCTCGACTGCGACGCCGACACCATCCTGCTCATCGTCGACCAGGTCGGGCCGGCGTGCCATACTCAGACAGCCACCTGCTTCACCGGAAGGGAGCTCGATGCACATCTCGCCGACACGTGAGGAGTTCCGCGCCAGTGCGGAACACCATCGGCTCGTGCCTGTCTTCACCCGCGTGCTCGCCGACGCCGAGACGCCGCTGAGCCTGTACCGCAAGCTCGCCGCCGGCCGCAGCGGAGCGTTCCTCTTCGAATCGGCCAGCCAGGGCCAGTGGGACCGCTACTCCTTCATCGGCCGCGACCCGGTGGCCACCCTGACCGAGCAGGACGGCGAGCTGCTGTGGCTCGGCACCGCCCCGGCCGGAGCGCCCACCAGCGGAGACGTGCTCACCGGCCTGCACGAGACGATGCGGCTGCTGTCCATCGAACGCCCCCACGCCGGCCTGCCGCCGATGATCTCCTCCTTCGTCGGCTACCTCGGCTGGCACTTCGTGCGCCGCACCGAACGCCTCGGACCCGGCCCAGAACCCGTCGACGCGGTCCCCGAACTCAGCCTTTCGATCCCCGGCGACGTCGCCATCTACGACCACTACACCTCTGAGGTGACCCTGGTCGCCAACGTCGTCAACGTCAACGGACTCGACAGCGGCGTCGACGACGCCTATGACGCCGGCTGCCAGCGCCTCGAGGCGATGCTGACCGAGCTCGCCACACCGCTGGAGTCCGACGTCGCCTGGTACGACCGCGCCGAACCGCAGGTCTCCTCGCGCACCGACCGCGACGACTACCTGCAGATGATCGAACGGGCCAAGGGCAACATCGTCGACGGCGACGTCTTCCAGGTGGTCCTCTCCCAGCGCTTCGAAGCCGAGTGCACGGCCGACCCGCTCGATGTCTACCGGCTGCTGCGCACCTTCAACCCGAGCCCGTACATGTACCTGCTCGACGTGCCAACCCCCGACGGGACCCCGATGGCGATCGTCGGTTCCTCACCCGAGGCGCTGGTCACCGTCACCGACGGGAAGGTCGAGACGCATCCGATCGCCGGCTCTCGGCCGCGCGGTGCCACCGCCGAGGAGGACCGCCAGCTGGCAGCCGAGCTGCTGGCCGACGAGAAGGAGCGCGCCGAGCACCTCATGCTCGTCGACCTGGCCCGCAACGACCTCTCCAAGGTCTGCCGGCCCGGCAGCGTCGATGTCGTGAACTTCATGGAGATCGAGCGCTACAGCCACATCATGCACATCGGCTCGACCGTCGTCGGCACCTGCGATGACGATGTCGACGGCATCGATGTGCTCTCGGCGGTGTTTCCCGCCGGCACGCTGTCCGGGGCGCCGAAGCCGCGCGCCCTCCAGCTCATCGACGACTACGAGACCGTCGCCCGCGGAGTCTACGGCGGAGCAGTTGGGTACCTGTCCTTCACCGGCGACCTCAACGTCGCCATCGCGATTCGCACCGGCGTCATCCGCAACGGGCGCATCTCCGTCAGTGCCGGTGCCGGAGTCGTCGCGGACTCCGTGCCCGCCTCGGAAGATCAGGAATCGCGCAACAAGGCCGCCGCAGTGCTGCGTGCAGCAGCCGCCGCGCAGACGCTGACCCGCCCGAACGGGAGCGCAGCAGAGGTCCGGCCATGACCCGATCTCGTGCCGTCATCGCGCTGCTCGCCGCAGCCGCCGTGCTGTGGATCGTCGGCTCCCAGCCATGGTTCCAGCCCGCAGAGACCGCAGAACTCGCAGGCGTGAGCGCAGGGTCGGTCGCGGCTCCAGAGAACTCTCCGGTGCTGTTCGCCTGCGCGGGCATCGTCGCTGTCAGCGGCTTGCTGCTCACCATGCTCAAGCGCATCGGCCGCTGGATCGTCACCGCCTGTGCGGCACTGGCCGGGCTCGGCTTCGCCGGGGTGGCCCTGAGCGCGACGCTCAGCAGCGCGGCGACGACGAACCTGCCGGCCATCGGCATCATCGCCGGGCTGCTCGCCGCAGCAGTCGCCGTGTGGGTGCTGCTGCGTTCGGGCAGCTGGCAGACGACCGCGCGCTTCGAAGCCGACACCTCCGAAGCGGAAGCTGAAGACGAGCACGGTGACCTCGACCCGGCCCGTACCTGGGATGCGATCTCCCGAGGCGAGGATCCGAGCTGAGACCTTTGCCACATCGATGACGATCAGATGTCGGTTCGCGGGTCGGTTTCTGGCCCGCCGCATCGTCGTGAGAGAATGACCGCATACCGCGTGAGAACGAAGGAGAACCATGCCGAAGACCATTTCCCGCAACGGGGCATACGACCTCGACCGCTCGAGCATCGACTACGACACAGTCAAGGATCCGGGCCACGGGAACACCGTTGCCGCCTGGACCGGAGTCTTCATCATCCTCGTCGGCTTCATCGTCGGGTGCATCGGCGTCGTCGCCGAGACCCCGATGCTGCTCTGGGTCGGCCTCATCATCTGCGTCCTCGGTCCGATCGTCGGGCTTGTGCTGCGTGCGGCCGGCAGGGGCGGGAAGAAGACCAAGGCGAAGGCGTGAGCGTTCTCGCCGACATCGTCAGCGGGGTGAAGGCAGACCTGGCAGAACGCCGGGCTGCCTGCCCACTGGCAGACATCGCCTCACGCGCCGCGGATGCACCCGCGGCGCTTCAGTTCCTGCCGCGTGCGGCCGACGACTTCAGCATCATCGCTGAGGTCAAGCGCTCCTCGCCGTCTGCCGGAGCCCTGGCCGACATCGCCGACCCCGCCGGGCTCGCGAGCTCCTATGCCGCAGGCGGCGCGGCTGCGATCAGCGTGCTGACCGAGCAGCGCCGCTTCAACGGCTGCTTGGACGACCTCGACGCCGTCCGTGCTGCCGTGGATATTCCCGTGCTGCGCAAGGACTTCATGGTCGACGAATACCAGTTCCACGAAGCCCGCGCCCATGGCGCCGATATCGTGCTGCTCATCGTGGCCGCGCTCAGCCCCGCCCAGCTGCAGGAGTTCAGCGAACTGTCCGCCAGCCTCGGGATGGCAGCGCTCGTCGAGACCCACACTGCTGAGGAGATCGAGATCGCTGCCGGCATCGAACCGGCCCTCCTCGGCATCAACACCCGCAATCTCAAAGACCTCAGCGTCGACCTCAACCGCTTCGCGCCATTGGCCGAGCTCTGCCCGCCCGATACCGTACTCGTCGGCGAATCCGGTGTCAGCGAGGCCGGTGATGTCGCCGCCTATGCTGCGCAGGGTGCCGATCTCGCACTTGTCGGCCAAGCGCTCGTCACCGGCGGGAAGCCGCGCGAGAACGTCACCGAGTTCACCGAGGCCGGGCGGAAGGCGAAAGCCGAGCGCCGAGCCCCCTGACACCGCCTCGTCTTTGCGTCTCGTTGGGAAAGGACCACATGGACTACGAACTCTTCTCCCCGCAGCACAGCGAACTGCCGCAGGGTCCCTACTTCGGCGACTTCGGCGGCCGGTTCGTGCCCGAAGCGCTCATCGGCGCGCTCGAAGAGATCGGCGAAGCCTTCGCCAAAGCGATCGTCGACCCGGAGTTCGTCGCTGAGCTCCAACGCCTCCACGCCGAATACACCGGCCGGCCGAGCCTGCTGACCGAGGCTCCGCGGTTCTCCGAACACGCCGGCGGGGCGCGCATCTTCCTCAAGCGCGAGGACCTCAACCACACCGGCAGCCACAAGATCAACAACGTCCTCGGACAGGCGCTGCTGACCAAGCGGATGGGCAAGACCCGCGTCATCGCCGAGACCGGTGCCGGCCAGCACGGCGTGGCCTCCGCCACCGCCGCAGCACTGCTTGGGCTCGACTGCACCATCTACATGGGAGCCGAGGACTGCGCCCGCCAGGCACTCAACGTCGCCCGCATGCGCCTGCTCGGCGCCGAGGTGGTTCCCGTCGAAGCCGGGACCCGCACACTCAAGGACGCGATCAACGAGACCTTCCGCGATTGGGTCGCCTCTGTGGAGACCACCCATTACCTCTTCGGCACCGTCGCCGGCCCCCACCCGTTCCCCTTCCTCGTGCGCGAACTCCAGCGCATCATCGGCGTCGAGGCCCGCGGCCAGATCCAAGAGCAGACCGGCCGGTTGCCCGATGCCATCACCGCATGTGTGGGCGGCGGCTCGAACGCGATCGGCATCTTCCATGCCTTCATCGGCGACGAGGACGTCCGGCTCATCGGCTGCGAGGCAGCCGGGTCCGGCATCGCCTCCGGCCAGCACGCAGCCCCGCTCAACGACGGCCGCGTTGGTGTGCTGCACGGTTCGAAGTCGGTCATCATGCAGGACGAGGACGGCCAGACTCTGCCGTCGCATTCCATCTCAGCCGGACTCGACTACCCCGGTGTCGGCCCCGAGCACGCCTGGCTGCAGTCGACCGGCCGCGGTGAGTACCGCCCGGTCACCGACGACGAGGCGATGGCCGCCTTCCGTCTGCTGTGCCGCACCGAGGGCATCATCCCAGCGATCGAGAGCTCGCATGCCCTGGCCGCTGCACTCCAGGTCGGCCGCGAGCTCGGTGAAGGCGCGATCATCATCGCCAACCTCTCCGGCCGCGGAGACAAGGACGTCGACACAGCAGGGAAGTACTTCGGCTACCTCGACGCCCAAGCCGAAGAAGCTGAGACCGCAGAACCCGTCGGCGCGCAGGATCCGGCTGAAGCCGAGGATGCCGCCGACGCAGGACACGCCGAGAGGAGCCGTTCGTGAGCACCGCTGAGGTGCTGCGCGACTGCGCAGCAGACCACCGTGCCGCCTTCATCGCCTATCTGCCGGTCGGCTACCCGGACGTGCCCGGCTCGCTCGACGCAATGCGCGCCGTCGTCGCCGGCGGTGCTGACATCGTCGAAGTCGGCATCCCGTACTCCGACCCGGGGATGGACGGCCCGACCATCCAGGCCGCCTCGGTGCAGGCGCTGCGCGGCGGCGTACGCACCCGCGACGCCTTCACCGCCGTCGAGGCCGTCGCCGCGGCCGGAGCCACCCCGGTGGTGATGTCGTACTGGAACCTTGTCTACCAGTACGGAGTCGAGGCCTTCGCCCGCGACCTCGCCAACGCCGGGGGAGCAGGCATCATCACCGCCGACCTCACCCCGGATGAGGCCGGGGACTGGATGACGGCGAGCGAAGCTCACGGCCTCGACCGGATCTTCCTCGTCGCTCCGTCGTCGAGTCCCGAGCGCCTCGCCTACGTCGCAGCCCATGCCTCCGGTTTCGTCTACGCCGCCTCGACGATGGGCGTCACCGGCACCCGCGCGCAGGTCGGTGCCTCGGCCGAGAAGCTCGTCGCCGACACCCGTGCGGCCGGCGCCGAGCGCGTCTGCGTCGGACTCGGCGTATCCAACCGGCAGCAGGCGGCAGAGGTCGCCGCGTACGCTGACGGCGTGATCGTCGGTTCTGCGCTCGTCACCGCCCTGACCGACGGCGGGCCAGCCGCCGTCGAAGCCCGAGCCACCGAGTTCGCCCAGGGAGTGCGCGACCATGCCTGAACCGGTCACCGGTGCCGCTGCGCTCACCCCGCTGAGCACGGCGATCCCCTCACCGAGCTGGTCCGGATTCGAGGTCGGGCCCTTCACCATCCACGCCTACGCGCTGTGCATCCTGGCCGGCATCGTCGCCGCCCTCATGCTCGCCCAGTACCGCTGGAAGCGCCGCGGCGGCAGCGAAGACGACCTGTGGAACATCGCCGTCTGGACGATCCCAGCCGGCATCATCGGCGGGCGGCTGTACTACGTGCTCACCGTGCCCGGCCCGTACTTCGGGCCCAACGGCAACCCGCTCGACGCGTTCAAGATCTGGCAGGGCGGCCTCGGCATCGGCGGTGCGGTCGCCCTTGGTGCGCTGACCGTGTTCCTCGTCTGCCGTCACTACGGCATCCGCTTCACCTCGTTCATCGATGCTGCGGCCCCTGGGCTCATCCTCGCCCAGGCCTTCGGCCGCTGGGGCAACTGGTTCAACCAGGAGCTCTTCGGACGCCCGACGACCCTGCCCTGGGGCCTGGAGATCGACAAGGTCCTCAACGGCGCACCGAACCCCAACTGGCCTGATGCCGCGCTGCCGGCCGACACCCTGTTCCACCCGACCTTCCTGTACGAGTCGCTGTGGAACTTCGCCGGCTGCCTGCTGCTCATCTGGGCGGCTAAGCGCTTCCGGCTTGGTCACGGCCAGGTCTTCTACGCCTACATCTGCTACTACACGATCGGCCGCCTCTGGATCGAGTCGCTGCGCATCGACCACTCCGAGTACTTCCTCGGCGTGCGCATCAACATGTGGTTCTACATCGTCGTCCTCTTCATCGGCCTGGCCCTGTTCACCTTCTCCCGGATGCGCCACCGCGAACCGGCACCGGAGGTCTACACCGAACGCTGCCTGGCACGGATGGCAGCCGAACGGGCAGACGGAAAGAACTCCAACGATGCCAACGACCGCCGAGGCGGCGGTGACGGCGGCACCGGCGGGCCCACCGCCTCGGGAACGGCAGGCGGCAGCAGTGCCGCCAGCACCGGCCGCTCGGGCACCGGCGACCGACGCGATGACGACGGCGGCAACGCGCTGACCAACCGCAGCTTCGGGTTCTTCGGTGCGGTCACCTCGGCGATCTCGATCGTCCCGCAGGTGCGCCGCAGCCCGCGCGAGGACGGGTCCGCTAGCACCGACTGACCGGCCTTTGTGTCCACCTGCGGGTCAGAGCGCAGAAATTTGGACAGGATTGAAGGCAGGTGCGCAGACCCGACTAGTGTGGTGGACATGAGGCATGCAAAGATCGTCGCCACTCTTGGCCCCGCCCAGCAGAGCTACGAAGACATCCGCTCGCTGATCGAAGAAGGCGTCAACGTCTTCCGATTCAACCTCAGCCACGGCACCCACGACCAGCATGAAGAGAAGTACCGGTGGGTCCGCAAGGCCGGCCGCGACACCGGTGAGCCGGTCAGCGTGCTCATCGACCTGCAGGGCCCCAAGATCAGGGTCGGCACCTTCGCCGACGGACTCAAGCCCGAACTGAGCAAGGGCGACACATTCACCATCACCACCCGTGACATCGAAGGCACCGCGACCGAGGTGGGCACCACCTATGCCGGTCTCGCCCGTGACGTCGAGGTCGGGGATCCGCTGCTCATCGACGACGGCCGGATCCGGCTGCGCGCCACCGATGTCACCGACACCGACGTCACCTGCGAAGTCGAGGTGCCCGGCCGGATCTCCGACCACAAGGGCATCAACCTCCCCGGAGTGCCGGTGTCCGTGCCAGCGATGAGCGACAAGGACATCGAGGACCTGCGCTGGGGACTGCGCCTGGGCGCGGACTGGGTCGCACTGTCGTTCGTGCGTACACCCAAGGACGCGGAGACGGTGCGCGAGATCATGCGCGAAGAGCGCATCCTCGTCCCGCTCATCGCAAAGCTGGAGAAGCCCCAGGCCGTCGAGGCGCTCGAGAGCATCGTCGATGCCTTCGACGGCATGATGGTCGCCCGCGGCGACCTCGGCGTCGAACTGCCGCTGGAGCAGGTGCCGATCGTGCAGAAACGCACCGTCGAACTGTGCCGCCGCAACGCCAAGCCCGTCATCGTCGCCACCCAGATGCTCGAATCGATGATCGAGGAGCCGCGGCCCACCCGCGCTGAGGCCAGCGACTGCGCCAACGCCGTACTCGACGGTGCTGATGCGCTCATGCTCTCGGGTGAGACCTCGGTCGGTGCGCACTGGCTGGAGGCTGTGCGCACGATGGCCCGGATCATCGAGTCGACCGAAGAGCACGGCCTTGACCGGATCGCCCCGCTCGGCACCGAACCGCACACGCAGGGCGGCGCCGTCACCGCTGCCGCGGTGCGGATCGCCGAACAGCTCGACATCGACACCCTGTGCACCTTCAGCCAGTCAGGCGACTCGGTGCGCCGCATGTCGCGGCTGCGCGTACAGCAGTCGATCCTCGCGTTCACCCCGGACGTGCGCGTGTACCACCAGCTGGCTCTGACATGGGGTGTGCGAGCATTCCTCGTCAACCAGGTCCGCCACACCGATCAGATGGCCCGCCAGGTCGATCACGTGCTGCGCTCGCGCGGACTGGCCGAGGACGGCGAGAAATGCATCATCGTCGCCGGCTCGCCTCCCGGGATCGTCGGGTCGACGAATGCGCTGCGGATCCACACCGTGGGTAACGCGATCACCGGCAAGGCCGCCGCCTACCGCGACGACTCGGATACCGGACCGGTCAACGAGGTCTACGGCGAGATCACCGAACCGCAGGAATACGAACAGAACACCGACTGATCCCTTCTGCTCACCTGGATGACAACACTTACTGCCGCTCCGTTTTCGGAGCGGCAGTCAGTGCTTTGAGGGGTCCGTCAGCGTTCGGTCTCGCGTTCGCGCGGGCGGACGAAGAAATTCAGCACGAGCGACACGATCGCGATGATGATCGAGGCGAGCACCGCCGTCCAGAGGAAGCTGTCGATCTCCAGGCGGATCGGCGTGAACTGCGAGACCCAGGACGTCAGCGACACCATGGCGGCATTGATGACGATGGTGAACAGACCCAGGGTCAGGCAGGTGATCGGCAAGGCGATGAGCTCGATGAGGGGTCGGATGATCGCGTTGACGAGCCCGAAGATCAGGCCGATGACGAGGTAGGAGACGACCGCCGAGGCGGTGGGGCCCAAGCCGGTGAGGACGGTGTCGGCGCTGGTGATGGCCATGCCGGGCAGAAGTGCGGCCGCCGCCCAGATGGCGACGGCGTTGACGATGACGCGGAGCAGGAAAGTCATGTCTGCAGTCTTCCAGCACGTGCTGGGAAACCCGTGAATTCCACAAGAGTGCCGGATGTGGTGTCGTGCGTCAGGACATAGTTGACACCAATTGCGTATGGAACGCCTCGATGATCGTTGACAGGTGAGTCGATACATCGTTGACACTTCTACGGGAGTGATAGTTGACAGGTGAGTCGGGACATCGTTGACATGACTCCGGTCCAGAGCCAGTATGCCGGATCCGCACTGGTTGCAGCCGTGAATGCGTCGCAGACGATTCCGTCTTCGCCTGGTGCGCGTTCGCTCCTTCGGGTCTGACAGGACACGGTGGAGCGCCCAGCTGCTGGAGTTCAGATTCCTACGGAAGCTCGCGACGCGAGGTGAACCCTCAGACGACCGTCCCGGCCGCTCAATCACGAAGGCCCGGAATCAAAAAGATTCCGCGCCTTCTGTCGCCGATGTCAAGACTCATCTGTCAACGATGTCCCGACTCAGGACAAGAGTGCCGGATGTGGGACTCGAACCCACACACCTCTCGATACCGCATTTTGAGTGCGGCGCGTCTACCAATTCCGCCAATCCGGCAACGAAGAACATCCTAGACCAGCTGGGCGCCCACCCGCACCTCCAGATGAACACCGGCCCGCGCTGTCAAAACGCGCAGCGGCGTGACTAAGATGAAACCGTGGCTACTAATGAAGAAGCACCCAAGACAGAGAACGGCGTCGTTCGGCGTGTCGTCGTCGCCGAAGACGAGGCCGTCATCCGGCTCGACATCGTCGAGATGCTGCGCGAGGTCGGATACGACGTCGTCGGCGAGGCAGCCGACGGCGAGTCGGCGATCCGGCTGGCTGAGGAGCTGCGCCCGGATCTGGTCGTCATGGACATCAAGATGCCCGTCCTCGACGGGATATCCGCGGCTGAGCGGATCGCCAAGGCTCGCATCGCCCCGGTCGTGCTGCTGACGGCGTTCAGCCAGAAGGAGCTCGTCGAACGGGCCCGCGACGCCGGAGCGATGGCCTACGTTGTCAAGCCGTTCACCTCCAATGACCTCGTCCCGGCCCTGGAGATCGCGCTGTCCCGCCACGCCGAGATCGCCGCACTCGAATCCGAGATCGCCGATATGACCGACCGGTTCGAGACCCGCAAGCTCGTCGAACGCGCCAAGAGTCTGCTCATCTCGAACATGGGCCTAAGCGAACCCGAGGCGTTCCGGTGGATCCAGAAAACCTCGATGGACCGCCGCCTGACGATGCGCGAGGTCGCCGAGACCGTCCTCGAGCAGATCGGCAGCAAGAAGTAACCCACACACTCTCATCGGCCCCTGTCGCACAGCTGCGGCAGGGGCCGACGCGTATCCGGTCTCAGCTGCGGCCGGAGAGCACCATGTTCGTGATCCGCACGATCGAGAGCAGCCGGCCCTCATCATCGGTCATGCGCACCTCATGGTTGATCATCGTGCGACCGTGATGATTCAAAGTCGCCGTGGCATGCACATGCCCGTCCTTGGCCGCCCGCACATGCGTGGCGTTGAGGTCCACGCCGACGACCGGACGCCCGGAGATAAAGTACGAGTGCAGCGAGGCCAGCGACTCGGCGATGACGACATGCGCCCCGCCGTGGAAGAGCCCGAACGGCTGCGTGTTGCCGGCCACCGGGATCGAGGCGGTCGCACGGTCGTAGGCGACGTCCTCGACTTCGATGCCGACGCGTTCGAGAAGCGTACCGGCACTGCGCTGCCGGTTTCCGGCCACCAGCTGGGCCCGCACCTCGGGCGGGGTGTCCTTCGTCAGGGGGAGAAGTTGGTCTTCGGTCATGGCACGACTCTACGGGATGCCTCTCGTCTGCTTCGCGCGCTAGGCTTGCAGGGTGAGCGAACAGAGCCAGAAACTCCTTCTCATCGACGGACACTCCCTTGCCTACCGTGCGTTCTACGCGCTGCCGGTGGAGAACTTCTCGACGACCACCGGGCAGTCGACGAACGCCGTATTCGGCTTCGTGTCCATGCTGCTCAACGTCTGCCGCGACGAGGCGCCAAGTCACATCGCGGTGGCCTTCGACCTCGGCCGCGAGACCTTCCGGCTCGCCGAGTACAGCGAGTACAAGGCCGGCCGTGCGAAGACCCCGGACGAGTTCCACGGCCAGGTCGAGATCATCAAGGACGTGCTGGCGGCGATGAACATCGCGGTCGTGACGAAGGAGAACTACGAAGCCGACGACGTGCTCGCCACGCTCGCCCAGCAGGGGGAGCATGCCGGCATCGACACGTACGTCATCACCGGTGACAAGGACTCCTTCCAGCTCGCCCGCGACGGCGTCACGATCCTCTACCCCAAGCGCGGGGTCTCCGACCTCAGCCGCATGACTCCTGCCGCGATCGAGGAGAAGTACGGCGTCACACCCGCCAACTACCGCGGGCTGGCCGCTCTCGTCGGAGAGAAGGCCGACAACCTGCCCGGCGTGCCCGGCGTCGGTGATAAGACCGCAGCGAAATGGCTGGTCAAGTACGGCGACCTGCCTGCCGTCATCGACAACGCCGAGGACATCGGCGGCAAGGTCGGCGGCAACCTGCGCGAGCACCTCGACAACGTCGAACGCAACTACCGGCTGAATAAGCTCATCGACGACCTCGAGCTGCCCGTCGCCATCGACGACGTCGCCTGGACCGGCGTCGACCGTCCGGCCGTGAGCGAACTGTTCGACCAGCTGGAGTTCCGGCAGCTCGGCGCCCGCCTCGACGCCCTCGTCGGCCAGGATGAGACCCCCGCCGAGGCGCCGGCGAGCTCCCTGCCCGAGGCAGCGGTCGCCGACAGTGACGCTCTCGTGGAATGGCTGCAGGGCACCGACGCCGAGGCGCTCGTCGCCGTAGCGACGAACGGCACCTATGAGCTCGGCTCCGGCAGCGTCGACGTCATCGGCTTGGCCACCGAGGACAGTGCCATCGCGTTCGACCTTACGACCCTCGACCCGGTTGCCGTCGAAGCGCTCTCAGAGTTTCTGACCTCGCACCTGAGCCTGGCCTTCCACGGCGCGAAGACCCAGCTCAAAGCACTGGCCGATGCCGGCTACCACGATGTGCGCCTGGCCATCGACACCGAGATCGCCGGCTACCTCCTCGAACCCGGTGCCCGCTCCTACGACCTCGCCGACCTTGCCGGCACGCACTGCGGGATCTCCCTGGCCGAACCCTCCGATGAGGGGCAGCTCGCCCTCGACCTCGACGACGGCAATGAACGGCTCACCGCCTTCGGACAGGCCGCTGCCGCGATCGCCCGGCTCGCACCGGTGCTCACCGCAGAGATTGACTCTGCCGGCATGGCAGGGGTGCTGCGTGAGATCGAGGTGCCGCTCGTGCAGGTGCTTGCCGATATGGAGCACACCGGCATCGCCATCGACCGCAGCGAGCTCTCCGCCCTCATCGACGAATTCACCCGGCAGGCCGAGACCTGCGCGCAGCAGGCGTACGAGGCGATCGGCCACGAGGTCAACCTCAACTCGCCCAAGCAGCTGCAGGTGGTGCTGTTCGAAGAGCTCGACCTGCCCAAGACCCGCAAGACCCGCACCGGCTACACAACGAACGCCGAGGCACTGGCCGACCTCTACATCAAGAGCGAGCACCCGTTCCTCGAACACCTGCTCGCCCACCGCGACGTCATCAAGCTCAAGCAGACCGTCGCCGGGCTCGAGCGGATGGTCGCCGACGACGGCCGGATCCACACCGTCTACCAGCAGACGATCGCCGCCACCGGCCGGCTGTCCTCGACGGATCCGAACCTGCAGAACATCCCGGTGCGCACCGAGGCCGGCCGGCGGATCCGGCATGTCTTCGTCTCCGAAGCCGATGCCGGCTACACAGACCTCATCTCCGCGGACTACTCGCAGATCGAGATGCGGATCATGGCCCACCTGTCCGGTGATGAGAGCCTCATCGCTGCGTTCAACGCCGGTGAGGATCTGCACTCCTACGTCGGTTCGAAGGTCTTCAACGTCGGCGTCGACGAGGTCAGCGCGGAGATGCGCGCGATGGTCAAGGCGATGTCCTACGGACTCGTCTACGGACTGTCGGCCTTCGGGCTCTCACGCCAGCTGCGGATCTCCGTCGAAGAGGCCCGCGGGCTCATGGAGGGCTACTTCGAGCGCTTCGGCGCGGTCAAGGACTACCTCGATGAGATCGTCGCCGAGGCCCGCGGCCGCGGCTACACCGAGACGATGTACGGCCGTCGCCGCTACCTGCCAGAACTCGGCAGCTCGAACCGGCAGATTCGCGAGATGGCCGAGCGCGCCGCCCTCAACGCCCCGATCCAGGGCTCGGCTGCCGACATCATGAAGATCGCAATGCTCAACCTGCGCGATGCCTTCGCCGCCTCCGACCTCAAAAGCCGGATGCTGCTCCAGGTCCACGACGAGATCATCGTCGAACTCGCCGACGGAGAGCGCGAAGCCGTCAGCGAGGTGCTGCGCACGACGATGGGGCAGGCAGCTGAGCTGTCAGTCCCGCTCGACGTCAACCTCGGTGTCGGCCGGTCCTGGCAGGACGCCGCCCACTGAGCCACCGCCTCGGCGTCGGGCCAGCAGCCAGCGGGATCAGCCGCCCAGGCGGGTCGAGAAGATCGCAGTGCCGGGCATGAGCGCGCCGCGCAGCGGCGACCAACCGCCCCAGGCGGTGTCATTGTGCTCGGGCCATTCGGGCTCGGTCACGCCGGTGAGCTGGAAGCCGGCATCGACGAGCAGGGTGACCCAGTCACCGAAGGTGCGATGGTGCTCGGCGTAGACCGGCTCGCCGGAACCGTCGACCTCGACATAAGGGGTGCGGTCGAAATACGAGTACTCGACCGTCAGTCCGGTCTCACCGGGCACGTCAGGGAACATCCAGCGCACCGGATGGGTGACGGAGAAGACCCAGCGGCCGCCGGGACGCAGCACGCGCGCGACCTCGGCAAGGACCACCTCTGCGTCCTTGACGAAGGGCAGTGCGCCATAGGAGGAGAAGGCGATGTCGAAGCTGTTCGAGGCGAAAGGCAGCTGCCGGGCATCAGCCTGCAGGAATGTCGGGGGCACGGCGGCCTCTGAGAGCGGATGCTCCTTCTGCAGCCGTGACGCCTGCTCGAGCATGCCCGAGGACAGATCGACGCCGGTGGTGATCGCACCCTGCTCAGCCAGCCACCGAGAGCACTGCCCGGCACCGCAGCCGACCTCGAGCACCTGACGGCGGGCGACATCGCCGAGCAGCTGGATGTCGGATTCGTGAATTCCCTCCGGACACCAGACGAACTCAGCGGCACCGAGGAAGCTGCCGTGTTCGGCGAGGTACTCCTCAGCCGAATGGTCCCAATAGCTGCGATTCGCCCGGACTGACGCCTCTTCGTCGATGGCGAGATAGCCGCCGCTGATGGTCTCGGGGGAGTACTCGCTGTCCGTCATGGGAAGGCTCCAGTGGTGTGGGAGGTGAAATCTGCTCGCGCGTGTGCGTCATCCGCATTGATGATGCTAACATTGGCTAGCGTATGCGCTGCGCGCGTGTGGGTGCGGTTCTCGTGGCGAGAACAGCCGCTGTCGGAAATCTTCTGTATTCCCGATCTCACTCATCGTGACACATTCACTGCAGCCGTGCACTCCACAAAGTCCATCAGTCCATCTAGACACTGGCGCCCGCGCCGGTGAAAAGTCCATTACGGAGTCTCAACCTTTATGACCACCACCACGCCGGGAACGGCGACCAACGAGCAGATCGCCGTCAACGACATCGGATCTGCAGACGATTTCCTCGCGGCAGTCGACGAGACCATCAAGTACTTCAACGACGGAGACATCGTTGAAGGCACCGTCGTCAAGGTCGACCGCGACGAAGTTCTGGTCGACATCGGATACAAGACGGAAGGTGTCATCCTTTCGCGCGAACTGTCGATCAAGCACGATGTCGACCCTGCTGAGGTCGTCGAGGTCGGAGACGAGATCGAAGCCCTGGTCCTCACCAAGGAGGACAAGGACGGACGCCTGATGCTGTCGAAGAAGCGCGCGCAGTACGAGCGCGCGTGGGGCGACATCGAGAAGATCAAGGAAGACGAAGGCGTCGTCACCGGCACCGTCATCGAGGTTGTCAAGGGCGGCCTCATCGTCGACATCGGACTGCGCGGCTTCCTGCCGGCTTCGCTTGTCGAGATGCGTCGCGTCCGCGACCTGTCGCCGTACATCGGCCAGCAGGTCGAGGCCAAGATCATCGAACTGGACAAGAACCGCAACAACGTCGTGCTCTCGCGCCGCGCCTGGCTCGAAGAGACCCAGTCGGCTGTCCGCCACGACTTCCTGCAGACCCTGCAGAAGGGCCAGGTCCGTCCGGGCGTCGTGTCCTCGATCGTCAACTTCGGCGCCTTCGTCGATCTCGGCGGTGTCGACGGACTCGTCCACGTCTCCGAACTGTCCTGGAAGCACATCGACCACCCGAGCGAGGTCGTCGCTGTCGGTGACGAGGTCACCGTCGAGGTGCTCGACGTCGACATGGACCGCGAGCGCGTGTCCCTGTCGCTCAAGGCCACCCAGGAAGATCCGTGGCAGCACTTCGCCCGCACCCACGTCATCGGACAGATCGTGCCGGGCAAGGTCACCAAGCTCGTTCCGTTCGGTGCATTCGTGCGCGTCGAAGACGGCATCGAGGGACTCGTCCACATCTCCGAGCTCGCCGTGCGCCACATCGACCTGCCCGAGCAGGTCGTCTCGGTCGACGAGACCATCTACGTCAAGGTCATCGACATCGACCTGGAGCGCCGCCGCATCTCGCTGTCGCTCAAGCAGGCCAACGAGGGCGTCGACCCGGATGCCACCGAGTTCCACGACCCGGCTCTGTACGGCATGCTCCAGGAGTACGACGAGGACGGCAACTACAAGTACCCCGAGGGCTTCGATCCCGAGACCCAGGAATGGCTCGAGGGCTACGAGGCTCAGCGCGAAGAGTGGGAGCAGCAGTACGCCGCTGCCCAGGCTCGCTGGGAAGAGCACAAGAAGCAGGTCGCCAAGGCGATCGCTGCCGACGCCGAGGCCGGTGGCTCCGAAGCCGCCGACGTCCCGTCGCAGGCTTCCTACAGCTCCGACGAGCCGGCCGACGCCGGTACGCTGGCCAGCGATGAGGCTCTCGCCGCACTGCGCGAGAAGCTCGCAGGCAAC
>NZ_JALXPM010000020.1:0-47814 GCF_025147615.1 Brevibacterium luteolum
TCGAGTCGATCGTGCGGGCCAACCAGCGTCAGCTCATCAGCCTGCGCTCGGCGACCGCCCGGTTCCTGCGCAGCGAGCGGTTGAGCGTGACGGACTTCCACGTCCTCCAGCTCATCTCGATGTCCGCAGCTGAAGCGCGCCCGGCCCGGCCCCAGGATATCTGCCGCCAGCTCGACATCTCCGCCTCGACGCTGACGTCGATCACCGAGCGCCTGGCTGCGGCTGGTTTCGTCGACCGGCAGCGGCAGGCCTCCGACCGGCGGCGCACGGCACTGCTGCCAACCGAGGCGGCCACGGCTCTGCTGCAGCGGCATCACCGGCTGCTCACCCGGTCCTACGCCGAGGTGCTCGCCACCCGGCCCAGGGCGGTGCTCACCGCCTGCATCGAGGTCGTCGATGCCCTCGACGCCGGCAATGCCCGCTGCGCGGCCGCCCTCAACAGCAACGGCAACGGAAATGGGGCATAAGACTTCAGCCTGACGGGCCGCGCGTACCATGGGGCCGTGGCACATCTACTCGGCGCGGAAGCGATCGCACTCGAATACCCGACCCGCACGGTCTTCGACTCTGTCACCCTCGGCATCGACGCCGGTGACCGGATCGGCATCGTCGGCCGCAACGGCGACGGCAAGTCCAGCCTCATGGGCATGCTCGCCGGCACCATCACCCCGGATGCCGGGCGGGTGACCCGCCGCGGCGGCACCCGGTTGGGAGTCCTCGACCAGACCGACGATCTCGACACCTCGGCAACGGTGCAGGAATCCATCGTCGGCGATGCCCCCGAACACGAATGGGCGTCGGATCCCAAGATCCGCGATGTGCTTGCCGGCCTGACCGGCGACATCGACTTCACCGCTCAGATCGGCGCGCTCTCCGGCGGGCAGCGCCGCCGGGTCGCACTGGCGAAGCTGCTGGTGGGCGACTGGGACATCCTCGCCCTCGACGAGCCGACCAACCACCTCGATGTCGAAGGCATCGCGTGGCTGGCCGAGCACCTCAAGCGGCGCTGGCCGGCTGGGTCCGGGGCGCTGCTCGTCATCACCCACGACCGGTGGTTCCTCGACGAGGTGTGCACGACGACGTGGGAGGTCCACGACGGCATCGTCGAACCCTTCGAAGGCGGGTACGCCGCCTATGTCCTCCAGTGTGTCGAACGCGACCGGCAGGCTGCCGTAGCCGAGGCGAAGCGGCAGAATCTCATGCGCAAGGAGCTCGCCTGGCTGCGCCGCGGGGCACCGGCACGGACGTCGAAGCCGAAGTTCCGCATCGATGCGGCCAATGCGCTCATCGCCGATGTGCCGCCAGTGCGCAATCCGATCGAACTCACCCGCCTGGCGACCGCCCGGCTGGGCAAGGACGTCATCGATGTCGAGGACGCCTCGGTGTCCTTCGGCGAGCGCGAGATCCTGGACGATGTCACGTGGCGGATCGGCCCCGGTGAGCGCTCCGGGATCCTCGGGGCCAACGGTGCGGGCAAGTCGACGCTGCTCGGGCTCATCGCCGGCACCGTCGAACCGAGCGCCGGGCGCATCAAACGCGGCAAGACCGTCAAGCTCGCTGTGCTCGATCAGCAGTTCTCGCAGCTGGCCGAGATCGAAGGCGAACGGGTGCGCGAGGTGCTCGGCCGGCAGAAGAGCTCGGTCGTCGTCGACGGCAAGGAGCTCACGCCCGCCCAGCTGCTCGAACGCCTCGGGTTCTCGAATGCTCACCTGTCCGCCCGGGTCGGGGATCTCTCAGGCGGGCAGCGCCGCCGCCTGCAGCTGCTGCTCGTGCTCCTCGACGAGCCGAACGTCATGATCCTCGACGAGCCGACCAACGACCTCGACGTCGACATGCTCGCCGCGATGGAGGACCTGCTCGACTCGTGGCCGGGCACCCTGCTCGTCGTCTCCCACGACCGCTACCTGCTCGAGCGCGTGACCGACCAGCAGTACGCGATCATCGACGGCAAGCTCCGCCACGTCCCCGGCGGAGTCGATGAGTACCTCAAGCTGCAGCGCCAGGCCGGTCCGGCCGAGGCTTCCCGCTCCCGAGGCGGTGCTGGCGCAGGTGCCGGCGGCGGTGGCGACGGGATCAGGACTGATAGCGCCGAGGAGCCGACGGGACTCACCGGTGCCGAGCGGCGGGCAGCGGAGAAGGAGCTGGCCTCGCTCGAGCGGCGCTTGGACAAGCTCAGTCAGCAGATCAGCCGGGTGCATGAGCGCATGGCTGATCACGACCAGACGGACTTCGAGGGGCTGCAGTCCTATACGAATGAGCTGCGGGAGCTGGAAACGGAATCGTCCGAACTCGAAGACCGGTGGCTGGAGCTTTCGGAGGAACTGGGCTGACTGAACGCTGAGCTCCTGCTGTCAGGACACGGTCGATGCGGCAGCCGCCGTGCCGCCCGGTGACCTCGTCGCAGTCAGGAGGCGCGCGCCGACTGCCCATCTGCATGTGCCGCCGCAGCCTGACGGACGTTCACGGCGCCGATGAAACCGAGGATGAGGAACACTGTCGCCGTCAGCAGCGTCCACCGGGTGGCGTCGGCAAAACCGGCCGAGAGCGCGTCGACGACGGCGAAAGTGTGCTCCCCGAACTGACTGCCAGATCCTTCGGCCCGCAGCTGGACGATGGTGCCGCCGGCTGACTGGCGTGTCGCCTCGGCAAGCGCGTCACCGGCCTGTCCGGTCATGCCGGCAGAGCCGAGGGCGCTCGGCAGGGTGAGGGCCAGCGACAGGGACAGGGCAGCACCGGCGAACGCGGTGCCGAGTGCCGAGCCGACCTGGCGGACGGTGCTCTGGGTGGCCGAGGCCTGCCCGGAGCTGCCGATTGGGATCTCGCTGAGCACGGTGCCGGTCAGCTGCGCTGATGCCAGGCCGAGTCCGAGTCCATAGACGACGAGCGGGGCCGCAATGATCCAGGCCGGTGTCTGGCCGCCGATGACGAACGTGAGAACGAGCACGCCGATGACTTCGAGTCCGAGGCCGACGAGCACGGTGCCCGGAGCTCCGAACCGGACGGCGACGTGCCGCGCAGCAGCCCCCGAGAGGAACGCGCCGAGTGCCATTGCGGCAAGCACCAGGCCGGCGCTCATGACACCGAGCCCCAGCGCGTTGATGAGGTAGAGCGGCAGGACGAAGATGATGGCGAATTCGCCGATCGCGACCATCGCGGCGGTGACGTTGCCCCACGAGAAGGTCGAGTAGGAGAACAGCCCGAGGTCGAGGATGGCTGACCGGTGCCGGCGCTCGCGGCGCCTCTCCCAGCGGATGAAGACGATGAAGGCGAGCACGGAGACCGCCAGCGCGACCGGCACGGCCGAGATCGGGGCGCTGGCTGGCCAGGTCCAGCCGAAGATGACGAGGTCGGCCGTGGGTGTCCACCAGCCGAGGTCGGGGCCTTCGATGACGGCGAAGACGAGGGTGCCGAAAGCAAGGATGCTCAGCAGCGCACCGTCGACGTCAGCACCGGGCAGGCGCTTGTCACTGCGGGTCTCGCGCACGGTGAAGACTGCGGCGATCGCCACGAGCAGGCCGAGTGGGACGTTGACGAGGAAGATCCAGTGCCAGGAGACCCATTGGGTCAGCGCACCGCCGGCCAGCGGGCCGACAGCTGCGGCACCGGAGATGACCGCACCCCAGACACCGAAGGCTGCGGCACGGTAGCGGCCGCGGAAGACGGCGTTGACGCTTGAGAGCGTCGAGGGCATGATGAGCGCCGCGCCCACGGCCTGCACAGCACGCGAGGCGATGAGCGGTCCGGCCGCTGTCGAGAGCCCGGCGAGGATGCTGCCGGCGATAAAGACAGCCAGGCCGGCGATGAACGTGCGTTTGCGGCCCCAGCTGTCGGCGAGTTTGCCGGTGGAGAGCAGCAGGGCGGCCAGCAGCACCGCGTAGAGGCTGTTGACCCACTGTGCCTGGGTCAGGTCGAGGCGGAGGTCGGTGATGATCGCCGGCAGTGCCACCCCGACGATCGTGCCGTCGAGGACGATGAGCCCGAGCCCGACCGACAGGACGGCCAGGGCGAGCCAGTCGCGACGCTCCGGACGCACATCGGTGCCCTCCGCCTCGGGAGCGGTCATCAGGCGCTCACCGCCGTCCGGGACTCAGCGCGCGCGGCGTCGAGCGGGGTGGTGATGGCCCGGCGCAGGGCGATGATGAAGATGATGAGGCCGGCGGTGATGAGGATGTGGCCGAGCCCAGCGATGCCGGAGATCATGGCGTTGGATTCCCTGCCGAGGACGGTGAGGCTGCCGTGCCAGACCATCATCGCCACGGTGGTCAGCACGCCGGCGTTGTAGAGCCAGAAGAACCAGGTGAACAGCTTGCGGCTGTGGGAGATCGCGAAGACCTTCTCGAGGGCGAGGAAGATGAGGAACATCATGAAGCCCAGCGCCAGCAGGTGGGTGTGGGTGGCCGAGAGCTGGGTGAACTCCCCTGCGGCGAAGTCGTTGGCCTTGGTGAATTCGCGGTAATACAGGCCGGAGGCGAGGCCAAGGATGAGGTAGGCGGTTGCGGCTCTGAACAGTGCGGTCATGGGCATCCCTTCTCTGGTGATCCTGGTGCGGGTACGGGAGTGTTCGATTCCATTCCACCAGGATGACCGACGCTTGGGATCGTGCAGGAGGTCGAATCCGGTATCAACCGAACAGTCGATTCTCAGCTGCAGGCGTACAGCGGTGATGCCGGTCACGAGGCGGGCGAGCGCTCAGACGCAGGTGCTCAGCCAATCACCAGGTGTGCGCCGCCGGCCGGCGCGGTGGTGCGCACCACGTCACGGACTCCGCGGGTGGCTTCGAGCAGCACGGTGAGGTCAAGGGCATGCGTCGGATCGGCGACGAGGAACCCGACCGTCGGCCCCGAGCCGGAGACGAGTGCGGCGAGGGCTCCTGCCTGCCGCCCGGATTCCATGACATCGGCGATGCCGGGCAGCAGCTCGATCGCCGCGTCGGTCATGTCGTTGTGCAGCACTCCGGCCAGAGCATGCGGGTCACCTGCAGTCAGTGCCGTGACGACGTCATCGGGATCATGCAGGGTGTCATCGGTCGCCGCCGAGGTCTCGCAGCGCAGCTCATCGAGGGTCCGGTACACCTCGGGTGTGGACAGGGATTCCACCGAGGTGGCGAGCACCCAGTGGAACGTGCCGGACCCGGCGACGGGAACGAGTTCGTCGCCGCGGCCGGTGCCGATCGCGGTGCCGCCGGTGAGCGCAAACGGCACGTCGGCGCCGAGTTCGGCGGCGATCCTGGCGAGCAGCTCTGCGTCATCGCAGCCGATGAGCTCCGCGTAGGCGACCAGCGCTGCGGCCGCGTCGGCTGACCCGCCGCCCATGCCGCCGGCGACCGGAACCTGTTTGTCGATCAGGATGGCGACCGGGATGTGCGTCTCGGCCGCCTCGGACAGTGCCGCGACGGCCTGGACGGCGAGGTTGCGGCTGTCGAGTGGGACGGTGGTGTCCGCTCTGGGGCCGGTGAGCGTCACCGCGGTCTCGGCCGCCGGGGACAGCGTGATCGTCTCGGCCAGGTCGAGTGACTGGAAGACGCTGACGAGGTCATGGTAGCCGTCGGCGCGCTGCGGGCCGACGGAGAGGAAGACATTGATCTTGCCGTAGGCGCGCGCGGTGACCGAACGGGCGCCGAGCTGGGAGACTTTTGCGTTCATACCCGGTCCCCCTCGCCCGTTCCCGCAGCGGTGGGCGCCGTGCCCGAGGCGGTGGGCGCTAGGGCGCTGGTCGTCTCCGCCGCCTCGGCGATGGCGATGAAGTCGGTGATCGTCAGCGTCTCCCCACGTGCCCGCGGGTCAATGCCGGCTGCGGTGAGGATCTCCTCGGCGCGGGCGGGCGAGCCGGCCCAGCCGGACAGGGCGGAGCGCAGGGTCTTGCGGCGCTGAGCGAAGGCGGCGTCGATGCAGGAGAACACCGTCTGCTTCTCAGCGGTGTAGGGGTGCGCGTGCCGGGTGATGCGCACGAGCCCGGAGTCGATGTTGGGGGCTGGCCAGAAGACGTTCTTGCCGATCGTGCCGGCCCGAGTGACGGTGCCGTACCACTGAGCCTTGGCACTGGGCACCCCGTAGGTGCGCGAGCCAGGGCCGGCGGCGAGCCGGTCGGCGACTTCGGCCTGGACCATGACGAGGACCGTGTCGATGGTGGGGAAGGTGGCGAGGAAGTGCAGCAGAACCGGCACGGCGACGTTGTAGGGCAGGTTCGCCACGAGCGCCTGCGGGCCGGGTGCCGCGCTGCCGGCGGCATCGGGAAGCTCGGTGACGTGCAGGGCGTCAGCGGTGACGAGCGCGAAGTCGGCATCGGCACCGTGGTGGGTCTCGATTGTGGCCGGCAACCGGGCGGCAAGTGCCGGGTCGACTTCGACGGCGGTGACAGCGTGGCCGGCTTCGAGCAGCGCGAGCGTCAGCGAGCCGAGTCCGGGACCGATCTCGACGACCCGGCAGCTCTCGTCCAGTTCGGCAGCAGAGACGATCATCCGCACCGTATTGGGGTCGATGACGAAGTTCTGCCCGCGCTGCTTGGTGGGGCGCAGGCCGATCTCGGCGGCGAGTGCCCGGATGTCGCGGGCACTGAGGAGGTTCGTCACGGTTCTTACCCTAAACGACTCAGTGGCGCTGTCCACCACAACGGCGGCAGCCACCCGATAGGGTGGCAGCTATGGATCCGCAGATGCTGGCCGCCGTGTTCGAACCCGAGGTGTACCGCCTGCTCGATGAGCTGGAGTACTCACGTGCCGGTGAGCTCGCCCTCGCTGAGCGGCTGCGCCGGCAGGGGTTGGGTCCCGAGGCCGCGACTGCGGTGCTCGCCCAAGCCGAGCTGCGACAGGAGGCCGAGGCGAAGTTCGGGCCGTTCGCGGCCGATATGCTCTTCACCCGCCCTGGCCTGGAGCAGGCGACCCGTCTGCCGGTCGCTGCCCATCATGCCGCCCGGATGACCGCCGCAGGTGCGCAGGTCATCGCCGATCTGGGCTGCGGGATCGGAGCCGATGCGCTGGCCTTCGCTGGTCTCGGCGCCAGCGTTGAGGCTGTCGATGCCGATGAGGTGACGGCGGCGATCGCGGCGTTCAATCTGCGGCACCTCGACACCGTCACCGTCTCCCACGCCCGCGCTGAGGAGTACGATCTCTCCCGTGCCGATGCGCTCTGGCTCGACCCTGCCCGGCGGGACACCGCCTCGGGCAGGGCCAGCGGCGCCTCTCGCCTGAGCGATCCCGAGGCGTTCTCGCCGTCGTTGTCGTGGGCGTTCAAGGCCGCCGCTGAGGTGGCAGGCGCCGGGATCAAGCTCGGGCCGGCGTTGGATCACGGCCTGGTTCCTCACGGCTGGGAGGCGCAGTGGGTTTCGCATGACGGTGATGTGGTCGAGGTGGCGCTGTATCACGGTGCGGTGTGCCAGCGGCCGGGCCGCAGCGCGCTGATCATGCGCGACGGCGGGACGCTGGCCGTCCACGAATCCGAGGTGCCGGCAGACGATGAGACCGGCATCGGCGAGCTCGGCGCGTACCTCTTCGAGCCCGATGGCGCGATCGTGCGCGCCGGCCTAGTGCGAGCGCTCTGCGCGCCTCTGAATGTGCGGCGGATCTCCGCTCCGATCGCGTATCTGACAGGGGACGCCCTGCCGGCTGGAGCTGCCGCCCGGGCGGTGCGGGCATGGCGGATCGCCGATGTGCTGCCGGCTGGCATCAAGCCGCTGCGCCGGGCGCTCATCGAACGCGGCATCAGCCGGGTCGTCATCAAGAAGCGCGGGGCTGATATCGCACCCGACCAGGTGCGCCGCCAGCTCAAGCTGCCCAAGGGCGGCCGGTCCGCCACTCTGTTCTTCACCCGGATCGGTGAGCAGCATGCGGTGCTGCTGGCCGATCACGTCGAGCTGGGTTCCGCGGCTGAGCCGTGACCTGCCTGCCAGAGCCGAGCCCGCCTGCGTCCTGTGCTCCCCTCCCCTGATCGCATGTCCCTGACCAGAACTGTCCCCCAGCGAGAGGAATCCGATGTCCCGCGCCGACCACCTCATCACCGTCGACCAACTTGCTGCTGAGCGCATGTCCGCCTCGCCGCCGGTGCTGCTCGATGTCCGATGGAGCCTGCAGCAGCCCGATGGCTCCGGTGCGTTCGCCGCCGGCCACATCCCCGGTGCACTCTACGTCTCCCTTGATGACGATCTGGCCGGGTCCAGCGATGACGCCCGCGAAGGCCGCCATCCGCTGCCGAGCCCGAGCCGGTTCGAGCAGACCGTCCGTTCGTGGGGAATCGAGGCCGCCACCCCGGTTGTCGTCTACGACGCCGGCCCTGGCCTGGGTGCCGCCCGCGCCTGGTGGCTGCTGCGCTGGGCAGGTGTCGGCAATGTGCGCCTGCTCGACGGCGGCTACGCCGCGTGGACGCAAGCCGAGCGCGAGGTCGAGGCCGGGTCTGCTGAGCACGCCGCTGCCGAGGTGCCGGCCTCGGCCTTCGAGATTCGGCCCGGTCAGCTGCCGGTCACCGATGCCGATGGGATCGCCGAGCTCGCCGCTTCGGGCACGGTCATCGACGCTCGTGCCCCGGAGCGCTATGCCGGTGAGTCCGAGCCATTGGACTCGCGTGCCGGGCACATTCCCGGCGCCCTGTCAGCACCTGCGCCAGGCAACCTCTCCGATGGCATGTTCTTAGAAGAAGACGGGCTCAAGCAGCGTTTCGCCGCCCTCGGCATCGATGTCGAGGCCGGCAGCGGCGCCGGCGAGGGCGGTCAAGCGCCGGTGGGCGTGTACTGCGGTTCGGGTGTGACGGCGTGCCATAACGCACTGGCGCTGGCGACACTCGGCATTGACTCGGTGCTCTACGCACCGAGCTGGTCGGGCTGGTCATCGGATGCCGAGAGGCCGGCTGCCACCGGATTCGAGGAGCCCGTCGACAGCTGAGCGCCGCACTCGTTCGGGCCGACGCTCGTTCAGCCCGCTGGAGGCGTTGACTGCCACACGTCGCGCCATTTGGCGGCAAGCGTGTCGATGTTCTCGTGCGCGTTGAGGCCGCTGGGCTGCGGAACCACCCACAGCTGGGTGTCTTTCGGCCACCCGTCGATGAGTGTTGTGTCCTGTTTCCCGAGCACGGCTTTGGGCTGCCGGAACGCGGTGCGGAAGGCGGTGATCCCGGCGATCGCTGCGGCCTGCGGGCGTAGCGTCTGGATGCGGGTGACGAGTGTGGTGGCACCGGTTCGAAGCTCGTCTCGGTTCAGCTCATCGGCGCGGGCGGTGGCTCGGCCGACGATGTTCGTGATCCCGATGCCGCGCTCGATGAGGTGGCGTTCATCAGCGAGGTCGAGTCCGCGTGAGGCGTCGATGAGGTGATCGGTCAGCGCTGCGCGGTGCAGGGAGGGCCAGAACCGATTGCCGGGCCGGGCGAAGGGGGCGTTGACCGCAGCGGTCCACAGGCCGGGGTTGATGCCGATGATCAGCAGCCGCAGCGGCGGGACGCCGGGCCCGGGCAGGACATCGTCGATCGAGTCCGGGTTGTCGGTGGCGAAGGCCGGCAGGTCGTCCTTCGTCGGTTTACGGCCGCCCAGCGGTGAGGGTCGCCGTGACGATGACGCCTGCTGGACGGCCTGAGGATCCGGTCGGCTCACCGTGGGCTGTCGGCCGGGGTGGGGGTCTGGCGCTGACGGCGCACAGCGCTCTCCTTCTGCGCATCGCGGTAGAAGGCGTAGAGGACTCCGGCGAGGACGACAGAGCCGAGGACGGCGAGGAAGCCGTAATCCTGCAGATAGGCCATCGTGTCCGGTGCCATCCATGCATAGATGCCGGTGATCGCAAAGGAGACTGCGGTCAGGGTCGCCCAGATGAGGATGAAGTCGGACTTGTGACGCGGCCTCTGGGTGAAGAACCGGGCGAGGCGGCCCTTCTCTTTCGCGGTCTGCTGCCGCTCGGCCGAGTGGTGCGGGGCTGCCATGATGCCGTCACGTCCGTTCGCGGATTCGGGGCTGATCTGCCCGGGTCAGGCAGATCCTGGGGTTCTCCTCACTGTACTCCCCCGCTCCGTGGCTCTCAATGATTCGCGCTGGTCAGCGCTGCCGCCGGCCGGTCGTGTGGGCGGCTTTCGGCTCAACTGCAGTCCGGCGGATTCACTCCCTCGACCTTCACCGGCAGGGAGCCAGTGGCCTCAAGGTCACCTGTCAGATAGCGGGCCACAGCGGTCATGCCCGGCTGCCAGTCGTCGTAGATCGCCAGCTGGGTACCGGATTCGTAGCCGTCGAGCTCCCACGGCCCGGACAGGGCGACGGCGACATCGGCCTTCTTCGAGTTGCGAGCCTTGGCCTGCTTGACGGTCTCGGAGCCCAGCAGCGGACCGGGCACGAGCGCGACCGTCGTCTCTGCGCCGTCGGTGACGTTGAGTCCGGCTTCTTTCGCTGCCTCGGTGAAGGCTTTGACGCCCAGGTCGGAGCCGGTGACCGAGACCTCGTCGACGGGTTCGGCGAACCGGCATTCACCGTTCATGACCGTCAGCGCGGTTTCGGCGAGTTGCTGGCGCTGGTCGTCCTCTGACCTTCCGGCATCGTCACCGGCATCGCCAGCTGTTGCGGTCTGCCACAGCTGGGCGGCCACCACCCGGGTGGCCGATTCCTCCAGGTCCGCACGCTTCAAGGTTCCGTCGCCCAGGGCGGTGCGCACCGCCTCGGCCGCGGCCGCGCTGTCCGAGGGCAGGAGCGCCAGGTCAGCGCCGGCGGCGAGCGCCTTGACGGTCTCCTGGCCGGGGCTGCCGGCCGTGACCGCGCCCATATTCAGGGCGTCGGTGACGATGAGCCCCTCGAAGCCGACGTCCTCGCGCAGCGCCTGGTAGGCCTTCGGATTGAGCGAGGCCGGCAGCGTCTCATCACCAGGCAGGGCAATGTGGCCGACCATCATCGAAGTCGCGACACCGGCCTCGGCAGCATCGGCGAAGGGCGCGAAATCGCGGTCGGCGAGCTCGTCGAGGGACTTCTGTGACACCGGGAGCGTCTCGTGGGAGTCCTCGGTCAGCGCCCCGTGGCCGGGGAAGTGCTTAAGCGAGGAGATGATGCCGGCCTCGTCATAACCGGTGACAGCCGCCTCGACGACGGATGAGACGCGCTGCGGGTCGTCACCTGCGGACCGGACGCTGATGGCCGGATCGCCCTTGCCGACGGTGACGTCGGCGACGGGGGCGAAGTCGGTGGTGAAACCGAGTTCGATGAGATCACGACCCTGCAGAGCCGTGATCTGGCTGGTCAGCGCCGGATCGTCGGCCGCACCGTGGGCCATGAGCGGCGGCAGTTCGACGGCCGCGCTGCCAGCACGGGTGACCGGACCGCCCTCTTGGTCGACGCCGATCATCGTCTGCCAGCCGCGCTCACCGGAAGCTGTGCGGAACTGGTCGGTCATCTTCCTGAGCGTCTGCCGGTCGACGTCCTGCGGGAGGTTGTAGGGCATGACGATGACGCCGGCGAGCTTGTCATCGCGGATCAGCTTGGCCCCGGCTGCGGCATCGGTGCCGTCATAGGAGCCCATGATGACCGCCCCGGCCAGCGCCGTGTCGTCCATCTCGGCGACGATGCCCTTCGCCTCGTCGGTGAAGTCGGCAGGCCGGGCGTCGGGCTGGGCACTCGTCGTCGGCGAATTCGCCGCCGGGGTCTCAGCAGCCACAGGGCTGCTCTGCTCCTGGGGTCCGTCAGTTTCGCCACGGCTGCAGCCGGTGAGTGTGAGGGCGCCGGCGAGCAGTCCGGCGAGGACGATCGAAGAGGTGCGAGCCATGAGGCCATCGTAACGGGCCCGAGGCGGCGACCGCCTCAGGAGCGGATGGGCAGGAAATGACAAGGGTTCTGTAGGATTTGCGCATGGTTGATTTCGCGCGCTCTCCACGGTCGACCCTCGGCGTCGAATGGGAACTCGGGCTTGTCGATACGGCCTCGCTCGACCTCGTGCCGCGTGCCGGCGAGGTGCTCGCTGCCGTCGAGGAGCGCGCCGCGCTGCGTGGGCGGATCGTCGGGGAGATGCTGACGAACACCGTCGAGGCGGTCACCGGCGTGCACTGCACCGTCGCTCAGGCCAGTGCGGAGCTGGCCGAAACGATCGGCCAGCTGCACGAGATCACCGAGCCGCTGGGCATCCGGATGCTCTCAGCCGGCACCCACCCATTCGCCCGCTGGAAGGATCAGCAGGTCACCGAGGCCGAACGCTACGCCGAGCTCATCAACCGCACCCAGTGGTGGGGCCGGCACATGCTCATCTTCGGGCTGCATACGCATGTCGGGATCGATGACCGGGACAAGGTGCTGCCGATCCTGAATGCACTGCTGGCCTACGTGCCGCATCTGCAGGCGGTGAGTGCGTCTTCGCCGTTCTGGTCCCGGCAGGACACGAGCTACGCCTCGAACCGGGCGATGATGTTCCAGCAGCTGCCGACGGCCGGGCTGCCGTATCAGTTCGATGCCTGGGCTGATTACGAGGCGTATACGCGCGACATGTTCACCACCGGTGTCATCGATGAGATCAACGAGATCCGCTGGGACATCCGCCCAGCGCCCAAGTGGGGCACGATCGAGGTGCGGGTCTGCGATGCGATGCCGAGCCTGCGCGAAGTCGCCGCTGTCACCGCGTTCGTCCAGTGCCTCGTCGATGACTTCTCTGCCCGTCTCGATGCCGGTGAGACGCTGCCGACGATGCCGGATTGGTTCCATGTGGAGAACAAGTGGCGGGCGGCGCGCTATGCGATGGAGGCGATCATCATCGAAAACGCCGCCGCCGATGAGCGGCCCGTCACCGATGTCATCGCCGATGAGGTCGCGCGCCTGCAGCCGGTGGCTGAGAGGCTCGGCTGTGTCGACGAGCTGGCCGACATGCTGCGGTTCGCTGAGACCGGGGCGAGCTACCAGCGCCAGCGCGCGGAGTTCTACCGCACCGGCAAGCTGACCGCTGTGGCCCGCCAGCTGGCTGAGGAATTCGACGCCGGGGTGCACGGCAGGCTCTGACCGCGGGGCCGGGTCGCCATTCCCGAGGCGCTCGCCGGCAGGGTTCCGGTCGCCGGCAGGTTGCCGCCCGCCGGCAGGTTTCCGGTCGCCGGGTGCCGTGTTTCAGTCGTCGAGCACTGCGCGCAGCTGCGGCCAGGCGGCCGCGAAACCGGGGTGCAGCGGATAGTCGGCGACCTCGTCAAGGGGCACCCAGCGCAGGTCGAGGCTTTCGATATCGGCGATGAACGCCTCGAGGTGTTCGGTGGCTTCGGCGATGACGGTGGTGTACGACCAGCCGTCTTTGTCGACGACGTGCGTGTCGAGGATCTTGATGCCTGAGCCGTCGAGAGCCGGCACACCGGCTTCTTCATGGCATTCGCGGATCGCCCCGGCAGTCGGGGTCTCATCGGCGTCGATCGCCCCGCCGGGGATCCCCCACGTGTCGCCGTGGGCTGACCAGGGCACTCGGTGCTGCAGCAGCACACCGCGTTCGCGGTCGTGGATGAGCAGTCCTGCGGCACCGAATCTGCCCCAGAAACGTCCCTGCGGGGTTTCGATCCAGCCGTCACCGGACCGGCGGCGGGCACGCAGCTCGTCGATCGGCGGCATGGACCGGCGCGCCTCGGCTGGAGTCGGGCCCCTGTCGGATTCCACAGGTCCGCTGCGGTCAGGGCCGGATGTAGACATCGTGCACCTCCAGAGATGAGAACACCGCGAAGTCCTCTGGTGAGGGCGGCAGTCCGCGGGTGACGAGTTCGGCGCCGAGGGCGGCGACCATCGCACCGTTGTCGGTGCACAGCTTCAGCGGCGGGATCCGCAGGGTGACGCCGGCCTCGCTGCAGCGTTCGGCCAGGGTCTCGCGCAGCCGCCGGTTGGCCGCCACTCCCCCGCCGAGCATGACGTGGTCGATGCCGTGATCCTCACACGCGAGCAGCGTCTTGGTCACGAGCACGTCGACAACGGCCGTCTCGAAGGATGCGGTGACGTCGGCTAAGCGCAGGTCGGTCAACTGCCGGCTGGTCTCCGGGTTGCCGGCGGCGCGTGCGGCCTCGTAGGCGGTGACGAAGCGCAGGGCTGCGGTTTTGAGCCCGGAGAAGGAGAACGAGTAGCGGCGCTGAGGGTCGCGGAGGTCCCTAGCGGTGGAGAGTCCGCGCGGGAATTTCACGCTGGCCGGGTCGCCCGGCTGGCCGGTGCCGTCAAGGATGCCGGCGGCGGCTTTCGAGATGTTCGGCCCGCCCGGATAGCTCAGGCCCAGCAGCCGAGCGGTTTTGTCGAAGGCCTCACCGGCGGCGTCGTCGATGGTGGCGCCGAGCAGTTCGATGTCGTCGACAAGGTCGCCGATGCGCAGGATCTCGGTGTGCCCGCCGGAGACGAGCAGCGCGATCGACGGGGTCACCGGGCCCGAGGCGGTGGCTGGGTTCTGCAGATCGTCGGCGACGAGGTCGACGGCGATGTGGGCGGCGAGATGGTTGATGCCGTACAGCGGCAGCCCGGTGGCTGCGGCAAGGCCCTTGGCGGCGGCGACGCCGACCATGAGCGCTCCGGAGAGCCCGGGGCCTGCGGTCACGGCGATCGCATCGATGTCATCGAGGGTGACGCCTGCGTCGGTGAGCGCTTCGTCGATGGTCGGGCCGATGGCGTGGACGTGGGCGCGGGAGGCGACTTCGGGCACGACCCCGCCGAAGCGCACATGTTCGTCCATCGAGGAGGCGACGGTGTTCGTCAGCAGGGTGCGTCCGCGCACGATCCCGACACCGGTCTCGTCACAGGAGGATTCGATGCCGAGGACGAGAGGGCCGTCGCTAGAGCTCATCGACTCTCCTTAGTGGCATTCACGCGCGCTTCGTTCGTGAGGGCGGTGAAGGTCTCGTCGAGGAAGGCGGGGTCGCCCTGGCTGGCCATCGGATGGCCCAGCTGCTCGGCGAGCAGTTCGAGGTGGCTCGGCCACAGTCCTTCGACCTGGCTGTCGATCGAGTCGGCGACGGCGGTGTGGTCGGGATGCGGGCGGGTGACGATGATCTCGGTGGCGTTCTCGTTGCCGTCGGTGGAACGGAGGCTGAGACCGGTGAGCCCGAAGTCGGCGAAGTCGAGCATGAGATCGGATTCTTCTGCGCAGTGGATGATCTCGGCGGTGAAGGTCTCGCCGTCGCCGGCGTCGAAGGTCAGTGCGTCGCCTGCCCGCGTGTATGGGGCGAACCACGCACCGCAGGCGGCGGGGTCTGCGATCTGTGCCCACACCTTGGCGGCGGTCACCGGCAGTCTCGTGCGGATGTCGAGGTCGACGCCGTCTTCCCAGGGCACGAGTGAGAAGCGCAGGACAGGCGAGGATGTCATGGCTTCAGGCTACCAATTCCGGGCCGCGCAGTTCGGTCAGTCGAGGAGTGTCACAGGAGTGCGCGCATGAGCACGGCGTCGGCGTCGCGGTAGTAGCCGGGGCGGCGGTCGAGTTCTACGAATCCATCGGCGGCGTACATCGCCTGGGCGGCGGTGTTGTCGGCGCGGACGTCGAGGTGGACGGCTTCGACGCCGTTGGCGCGGGCGTGGTCGAGCAGGGCGTCGAGCAGCCGGCGGCCGATCCCCTGCCGGCGGGCGTCCGGGTGGGAGGCGATCGTGAGGATGTCGGCCTGCGGGCCGGAAACGCTCAGGCCGGCGAAGCCGAGGAGTTCCGGGCTCGCGGCGTTGCCGACAGCTGCGGCGTCGAGGACGATGAAGTGCCGGCCCGGGGCTGCCAGCTCGGACCAGAAGTAGGCCTCTGACCAGGCGTCGGCGCCGAAGATCTCGGCGTCGAGGGCGGCGATGGGTGCGATGTCGAACCAGCGCATCCGCCGGATCACGGCGTCGCCAGCACCTGTAGCCTCGGTTTGTGCCGCGGCTTCTGCGGCGGGGCCGGTTCCTGCAACAGTGTCGGTTCCTGCAGCGGGGTCGGCTTCTGCAGCGGGGTCGTCGCTCATCGCAGGCTCGTCTCGCGGCGGACGGTTGCGGCGGCGTCGGGGGCGCGCAGGTACAGCGGGGTCGTCGGCCACAGCTCGCTGCCGGATGCCAGGATCCGGTGGGCGGCGATTGCCAGGCCGGCCGCGGCAGGAGGTGCCGTGTCGAGGATCGGGTCGGCCACCTCGGGCACGGCGAGCAGCTCAGGGTAGAGCTCGAACCCGCCGCCGATGCCCGCTGGCGCCTGCTGCCCTGCCAACTCGGTCAGGTGGGCGGCGAGGTCGGACGGGGCCGAGACCTCGGGTCCGGCCGCAGCGACGGGCACACCGTGCTCATCGAGACCGCTGAAGCGGGTCCAGTAGACCTCTTTGCGCCGCGCATCGGTGGCCGCGAGCAGCGGGGCGGACTGGTCGAGGCTGCGGTAGGCGCGCACGGCGAGTGCGAGGTGGCTGGGCACGCCGGCGGCGGGGATGGCCGCGCCGAGGCTGTAGCCGATGGCGGTGGCGATGCCGGCGCGCAGGCCGGTGAACGGGCCCGGCCCGACTCCGGTGACGACGAGTTCAGGGGCCGGCTGGCCGGCGGTGAGTGAGCGGATGGCCGGGCCGGTGAGCTCGGCATGCTTGCCGCCGGCGGCCGCACTCCACTCGGCGAGGACGGTCTCGCCGTCGGTCAGCGCCGCAGTGGCGGTGGCCGAGGTGTCGATCGCAAGGATGATCATGCGGGCTCCTGCTCTGCGAAGGCGGCGGCGATGGCGCTGATGCGCGTCTTCCAGCTCGGCCCGGTCGGGATGAGCCGGATCGTGCGGGTCTCGTCCTCCTCAGCCTCGGTGAGGTCGACGGGGCCGGGGGTGTCGCCGAGGAGATCGGAGACGTCGAGGGACCCGGTGTCGGGGCCGGCAGCCGGGTCGCTGCCGGGGTCGTCTGCGCTCGTGGCTGGGTCGGCGTCCGGTGCCGCCTCGGGGTCCTCGCCTGCCCGGGTGATGACGATCTCGAGGCGATCGGCCGAGAGTTCTTCGGCCAGGCCGCGGCCCCATTCGATGACGGTGACGGCTTCGTCGTGACCGTATTCGAGGTCGAGGTCGGAGAATTCGGCGGCGTCGCCGAGGCGATAGGCGTCGACGTGCACGAGCGGCGGCCGGTCCTCGTGCGGGTTCGCGTGCGCGCGGGCGATGACGAAGGTCGGTGAGGACACCCGGCCGGTCACCCCGAGGGCGGTGGCGAGGAACTGGGTGAGCGTCGTCTTCCCGGCACCGAGGTTGCCGGTGAGGATGAGCACGTCACCGGCCTGCAGCTGGGCGGCGAGCAGCGAGGCGAAGCGCTCCATGTCCTCGCGGTCGCCGATGGCAAGGTGGGTGGAGTCGGTCACCGGCCACCGCCTCGGGCGCGGTCACCGGGCGCGCTGGCGGCATCCGCGCCCACGGCGATGCGGTCGACGCGGGCGCTGATGCAGGTGACGATCTCGTAGTTGATCGTCTCGCACCAGTCCGCCCACTCTTCAGCGCTCGGGCCGGTGGTGCCGTCACCGATGATGATCACCTCGTCGCCGATCGCCACCTGGCCGCCGTCGCCGGCCGGGCCGATGTCGAGGATCATCTGGTCCATCGCGATGCGCCCGACGATCGGGTAGCGGCGCCCGCCGATGGCGACCTCGCCGCGGTTGCCGGCGATGCGCGGCAGGCCGTCGCCGTAACCGCCGGCGACGAGTGCGAATCGGGTGTCGCGCTCACACCGGTAGGTCAGGCCGTAGGAGGCGCCGTGACCTGCAGGGACGTCCTTGACGTTGAGGACCCGGGAGGTGAGCGTCATGACCGGGGTGAGGCCGAGCTGCGCGGCGGTCTTGTCTTCGAATGGGCTGATGCCGTAGAGGCTGATGCCGGCGCGCACGTGGCTGCCGGGCACCGGGTCGAGCGTAAGCGCGGCCGGCGAGTTGGCGAGGGTCACCATGAGGTCGTCTGCGCGCAGGGCGTGCGGCAGTTCGGCCTGCAGGCGGCCGTAAAGGGTGTCGAAGCGGTGCAGCTGGTCGACGGTCGCCGGGTCGCCGGGGATGTCGGCGTTGGCGAAATGGGTCATGATGCCGGTCACCCGCACCGGCGCCGAGGCGGAGGTTCTGGTGGTTCCGGCAGTTCCGGTGGCGGCCGTCCCGGCGGTTCGGGCAGTTCCGGCGGTGGCGAGCGTGCGCAGTCGTTCGAGGACAGTGTCGAGCTGCGGCAGGGAGAGGCCGTTGCGGCCCAGCCCCGTGTCGAGTTTGAGGTGCACGTCCTGAGTGCGCCCGGTCGCCCGGCCTGCGGCGATGGCGGCCTCGAAGGCTTCGGGGGTGGAGATGCCCAGTTCGATCCCGGCGCGTGTGCAAACAGTGAGGTCGGCAGCCGGGTCGAAGAGCCAGCACAGGATCCGAGCCCCGGAATCCGGGCCGAGCAGCTGGGACAGGGCCACCGCCTCGGGCACGGTCGCCACGGCGAAGTCCCGCAGTCCGGCGGCATACAGCGCAGGGGCGACGATGTCGGTGGAGTGGCCGTAGGCGTCGGCCTTGACGACGGCCATGAGCTGGGCGGGAGCGACGCGCGCGGCGACGGTGCGGGCGTTGTCGATGAGTGCCGCGGTGTCGATGCGGGCGGTCATGACCGATCCGGTCGCTGCCTGCGCCGCTGCTGCCATGGGCTGTCTCCTTCGTTGTCGGTGGGTGGTGCTGCCGGGTGGTGCGGCTGGGTGCACGTGGCTGTCGTGGTGCTGCCGGCGCGTGTCTCAGGCCTGGTCGAGCACGGCGAGGACGTCGGCTTCGAGGGTGGTCGGCAGGTGCGAGGCGTGAGTTGCGTGCGCGCCTGCGCGTGCGTGCATGAGCACTGCCAGCCCGGCCAGGTCGGCCAGATCGATGTCGGACCCGCCGGTGGTGGCCAGCAGGGCTCCCAGGATACCGGTGAGCACGTCGCCGGTGCCCGCGGTGGCCAGCGTGGCGGGCCCGGGTTCCGGTGCGACGACGGTGCCATCGGGCCGGGCGATGATCGTCCGGTTGCCCTTGAGCAGCACGATCGCTTCGAGCACTTGGGCGGCGCGCACGGCGTGGGTGACCGGTTCGGCTTCGACTTCGCAGCGGTTGGGCGCGCCGGTGCCGAGGCGGGCGAGCAGCTCGGAGAGCTCGCCGGCGTGCGGGGTGAGGATGCAGCTGGTCTCTAGCGGCCGGGTGAGCAGCGACAGGCCGCCGGCGTCGATGACGAGCGGGAGGTGCTGGGATTCGGCGGCGGTGATCGCGTGCTGCATCGTCAGCCGGTCCGGGGCACCGGGTCCGATCGCCCAGGCTTGGACGCGACCGGCGTCGGTGACGACCTCCGGGTAGGTCTGCAGGACGGTCTCGGTCACCTCGGCCGGGGCGAGGAGCCGGAGCATGCCCACACCGGTGGCGACCGCCGCCGAGGCGGTGAGCACGCCGGCACCCGGGAAGCGGGCGGAGCCGGCGACGAGGCCGAGGACGCCGCGGGAGTACTTGTGGTCGCCTGCTTGCGGGCGCGGCCAGAGGGTCGCGAGGGCGGCATCGTCGGGGACGTGGACGGCCGGGACATGGGGCGACATGTCGAGGCCGATGTCGACCATTGTCACCTCGCCGGCGGCATCGGCACCGCCGGGCAGCAGGAGGCCGGCTTTGTCAGCACCGAAGGTGACGGTGTGGGTGGCGCGGATGTGGGTGGGCCCGCAGGCCCCGGTCGAGGCGTCGACGCCGGTGGGCACGTCGACGGCGACGACGAGCTGGTCGGTGGCGGGCTGGCCGGAGGTGGCGCTTCCCTGCCAGTCGCGAATGAGAGAAGCGAGGTCCTCGGGCAGACCGGGCTTGGCACCGGTGCCGAGCACTCCGTCGATGACGAGGGCGGCGCCGCGCAGCATGCCGGCGATCTCTGCGGGGTTCTCCGAGCCGAAGGCCTCGGCCTGCCCACCGGATGAGGTGAAAACGGCGGCACCAGCCTCATGCATCTTTCCGAAGACGTCGACGGCGGTGACGTGGGCGCCGCGGTCTGCGAGGTTCGCGCCGGCGTAGAGGGCGTCTCCACCGTTGTTGCCGGCGCCGACGAGCATGACGACGCGGCTGCCGGAGATCTGACTGTGCTCACTCAACAGGCGGCGGCACACGGAGGCGAGGCCGGCCGCCGCGGTGCGCATGAGCGCCTCCCCGCGGCCTGCGGCCAGCAGCGGTGCCTCGGCTTCGCGGACGGCGGCAGCGGTGTACCCGAGTCTCATGACAGCTTCCCTTCGGTCTCAGCCTCCTCCACCTCGGGAGCGGTGGCCCCAGCATCACCGGCAGTTGCAGCGGCACCCGGCCAGGCGGGTGCCGCGGCGGCATGCTGGTCGAGTCTGCCGGCGGCGAGCGCTGCGAGGAAGCGGGCGTGGTCGGCGAGTCCCTCATCGGTGTGGCGGGCGCGCGGTGAGTGGTTCGAATCCTGTTCCTCGGCCACTGTGCCCGGAAGTGCTGCGCCGAGGTGGCCGTAGGTGCCCGGCACCTGCTGGAGGATGCGCGAGAAGTCCTCGGAGCCCGGTTTCGGCACCGTCACAAGGTGCGTGCGGCTCGGGCCGAACACCTCGGCGGCGGTGTCGAGATAGAACGCGGTCTCGGTCTCATCGTTGATGACCGGCGGCAGCACCGACCGGTAGTCGACGTCTGCGTCCAGGCCGTGGGCGGACACGAGGGTGGACACGAGGTTCGGCAGCTCAGCTTCGGTGCGGGCGGTGGTGGCCTGGGAGAAGCAGCGGATCCCGACGGTGAGCTCGGCGGTGTCGGGGATGACATTGGGTGCGGTGCCGGCATGGAACTGGCCGACGGTGATGATGACCGGGTCGAAGGCATCGAAGCGGCGGGTCGCATACTCCTGCAACTGGCCCACCAGCATCGCGCCGGCCTGGATCGGGTCGCGGCCGGTGTGCGGGCGGGAGGCGTGTCCGCCCTTGCCGCGCACGGTGATGTTCATGATCGAGAACGCCGACATGTACGAGCCCGGCCGGCAGTACAGGTTGCCGAGCGGCTGATCAGCCGACACGTGCACACCGAAGGCGGCGATGACCGGCACTCCGGCGGCGTCGAGGACCCCTTCGCGCAGCATGTGACCGGCACCGTCGTAGCCCTCCTCGCCGGGCTGGAACATGAAGATGACGTCGCCTGCCAGCTCGTCGCGGACATCGTGGAGCAGCCGCAGCGCTCCGTACAGACCGGTGGTGTGCAGGTCGTGGCCGCAGGCGTGCATCGCGCCGTTGGTGGAGGCGAAATCGAAGCCGGTCGCCTCAGTCACCGGGAGGGCGTCCATGTCCCCGCGCAGCAGCACCGCCACGGGGTGCTCCGGGTCGCGCTTGCCGCCGCGCAGCACGACGGTCAGCGAGGTCAGCGACTGCCCATAGGTGACCTCGACGTCGAGGCCGTCGAGCCCGGCTGCGACCCGGGCCTGGGTCTTGGGCAGGTCGAGGCCGAGTTCGGGTTCGCGATGCAGATCGCGGCGCAGGCGCTGGAGTTCGGGCAGGAGGGCAGCCGCTGCGGCGGCGCTGATGATTGACATACTCCCAGCCTAACCCCGCCGCACCCGCGATCCGGAAGCGATGTCAGTGGGTCCCGATAGCCTGAAACCACGACGAAATCAGCAGCCGCTGATCGGCTGCACCCTCACAAGGAGGTGAGAGGAATGGACCCCGATGACGACCCGCAGCTGGCCGTCGAGGTGCCGGCGAGCCCGGTGTCGCTGCTGGCTGATCATGTGGCCGCCTACAACCGGCAGCTGGGCCGCTATGAGGCGGTGCAGATGTACGGGCTGGCGCAGCTGGCCTTCGCGGTGCTCAACATCGACGACCGGCTCGCGACCCTGCCGCTGCAGCATCGGCCGGCCGATCCACCGGATACAGGCGGGCCACCCGGCCCCGAGGCGGTGGCATGCGCGCCTGCATTCGATCCCGCGCGCATGGTCGGGTTCGTACCCGCGATGCCCGGGGTGACGGCGCCCGAGGCGGTGCTGCCCTCCCCTGCGGACGTCGCCGCAGGCCTGCGGCAGGTGCGCTTCAGCGGCTCGCTCATGTCGTGGTTCTGCGCCAATGACCGAGCTGAGAACGCGATACGCGTCGTGGTCTCGACGATGCACGACTGCTCGCTGCAGAAGGCCTACACCCTGGTCTCGCGGGCGCTTGTATCGTTCGTCGGCCTACCGCGGCTGACCGCGCTCGTGCTGCGTGGACAGGTGCCCTTCGAGCGGCTGGACTACACCGCCCGCAAGAGCAGCGACCTCACGCTCGCGCAGCTGGAGGAGATGGACGCGTCTATCTCTGCGATCCCGGCACACCGGCCGATGCGCGAGGTGCGCCGGCATGTCGACATGGAGCTGGCGACGATCGAGCCCGAGGACGAGGCCGTTGAGCAGATCCACGAGCAGCGGGCGGTGCTCTTCGAAGCGCTGCCCGATGGCAGTGCGACGCTGACCCTGCGCGGGCCGCTGGCTCCGCTGACGGCGCTGTACAAGCGCACGCTCGCCTGTGCCCGCGGGGTCGTGCGCCAGCAGCTCGACGCCTTCGGCCTCGACCGCGGTGACACGGCAGGCAACGATGCGGAGCTGCAGCTGGTGGAGGATCGCACGATCCCGCAGACGATGTTCGACATGCTCACCGGGATGGCTCCAGCTACCCAGCTGCGCGTCGAACACGGCGACGGCGGAACGCAGCTTTTGGAGGTGTCGTGTCCCACGAGTGCCGAATGGTTGCGCCGACAGGCCACCGTCAACGTCACCGTGCCGGTGATGACACTGCTCGGCCGTGCCGAGCTGCCCGGTTCGCTGGAGGGCCAGCATCCGATTCCAGCCGTGACGGCCCGGCAGTTCGCTGCCGAGTCCTCGACGCTGTACCGGTTGCTGACCGACCCGCTCACCGGTGAGGTCCTCGATGAGCCCGCGCAGAAGTACGCGGTGCCGCGGGCGGTGCGCACGACGGTGCAGGCGGCCTGGTCGTGGTGCACGGCACCGGGCTGCAGCCGCCGGGCCTCGACGTCGGAGACCGATCACATCGAGTCGTTCAACCACCGTGACCCGTCTGCTGGCGGGCTGACGCAGGTGGGGAACATGCAGCCGCTGTGCAAGACCCATCACGACCTCAAGACGCGCGGGCATCTGCGCGTGGTCAAGGGCGATGATGGTGTGCTGCGGTGGACGATGATGTTCGGGCTCACCGGTGAGGCGCGCAAGCCGCGCAATCCGGTCGAGCAGCGACAGGCGCGGATCATCGGTGAGGCACTGCCGGAGCCGATGCGCACCCTGCTGCACGATGACGCCACACCCGGTTCGCACTGGGCGACAAGCCCACCGGCCGAAGCCGAGCGGGCAGCCAACGCAAAGACTGCTACCGCGCCGGCAGAGCCTGATGCGGTGTATCTCGATACGGCCACTGAGCTGGCCCAGTATTACCTGGGCCTGGCACGGGCGGACGAGCTCAGCGATGCCGCCAGGCGCGAAGCACTGCGGGAGGAAACGCAGGAAGAAGGACCGCAGGAGGACGGGTCCTCAGAGGAGGGAACCAGCGGAACGCCGTCAGACGACGCTCCCCCGTTCTGACCAGCAGGCTCAGTCGGCTTAGCGCTGGCGCTTCTCTTCGGCTAGCCGTTCTTTTTCGGCTCGTCGCTGCTTCCGCCGCTCTTCCAACGCGGCGAGTGCCTCCGGGCTGCCCGGCAGCAGCGGAGGCGGCTGGTCGACCGGCGGTGACAGCGGCGCACCGGAGCCTTCGACGATGACATAGGTCATCGTCACCCGGGCATCATGGGTGATCGACAGGTGGATGTTCTCTCCGCCGATCTTCCGGAAGTGCTCGAGCACCGGCCCGGAGAGCCGGAACGACGGCGCACCCGAAGGCGCGGAGACGACTTCGGCGTGCTGCCATTCGATGATGCCCGGATACTGCATCGCCTTGACGAGTGCTTCCTTCGCGGAGAACCGTGCGGCCAGCGACTCCGGTGTGCGCAGCTTGCCGTTGCGTTTGAGCTGCTCGGCAGGGGTCAGCAGCCGGTCGAGCAGCTCGGGCACCCGCTCGATGTGCTCAGCGAACCGCGGCACATCGGCGATGTCGAGGCCGATTCCGATGATCCCCATAGCTGCCTGCCTGTCTTACTCGACGGTGACGGACTTGGCGAGGTTGCGCGGCTGGTCGACGTCCAGGCCCTTCATCGTCGCCAGTTCCATGGCGAAGAACTGCAGCGGGATCGTCGTCAGCAGCGGTGCGAGCAGCGTCGGGGTCTGCGGGACGTAGAACACCTCGGAGGCGTACTCCTGCACAGCCTCGTCACCCTCTTCGGCGATGACGATCGTGTTCGCTCCGCGGGCACGGACCTCCTGGATGTTGGAGATGACCTTCGCGTGCAGGGAGTCACGGCCTTCCTTGCTCGGCACGATGATGAACACGAGCTGCCCGTCCTCGATGAGGGCGATCGGCCCGTGCTTGAGCTCGCCGGCAGCGAAGCCCTCAGCGTGGATGTAGGCGAGCTCCTTGAGCTTGAGCGCACCTTCGAGCGCAACCGGATAGCCAACGTGCCGACCGAGGAACAGCACCGACTGGGTGTCCTGCACACTGCGGGCAAGCTGCTCGACCTGCCCCTTGAGCTGAAGGACCTTTTCGATCTTCTCCGGGATCTGCTGCAGCTCATCGAGGATGACGCGCACCTCATCGGTGAACTTGTTCCCACGTAGCTGCGCCAGGTACAGGCCCAGCAGGTAGCAGGCGACGATCTGAGACAGGAACGCCTTCGTCGAGGCGACCGCCACCTCGGGTCCGGCATGGGTGTAGAGCGCCGCATCGGATTCGCGCGGGATCGTCGAGCCGTAGGTGTTGCAGATCGCGACGACCTTTGCACCCTGCTGGCGGGCGTGGCGCACCGCCATGATCGTGTCCATCGTCTCGCCGGACTGCGATACGGCGACAACAAGGGTCTTCTCGTTGACGACCGGGTCACGGTAGCGGAACTCGTGGGCGAGTTCGACCTCGACGGGGATGCGGCACCAGTGCTCGATCGTGTACTTGGCGACCTGGCCGGCGTAGGCGGCGGTGCCGCAGGCGATGACGATCATCTTGTCGATTGACTTGAGGATCGTCTCATCGACGTGGATCTCATCAAGGGTCAGCTTGCCGTCGGCATCCATCCGGCCGAGCAGGGTGTCGGCCACGGCCTGCGGCTGGTCGTGGATCTCCTTGTCCATGAAGGAGGCGAAGCCGCCCTTCTCGGCAGCGGCGGTGTCCCAGTCGACGTTGAAGCTCGTACCCTCGACAGGGTTGCCCTCGGCGTCGATGATGGCGACGGAGTCCGGGGTGATGGTGACGATCTCGTCCTGGCCGATCTCAACAGCCTTGCGGGTGTGGTCGATGAAGGCTGCGACGTCGGAGCCGAGGAAGTTCTCGCCCTCGCCGAGCCCGATGACCAGCGGCGAGTTGCGGCGGGCAGCCACGACAGTGCCCGGCTTGTCGGCGTGCACGGCCAGCAGCGTGAACGCTCCTTCGAGCTCGCCGGCGGTCAGGCGCATCGCCTCGGTCAGGTCCTTGGTCGTGGCGTAGTTCTTCGCCAGCTGGTGGCCGGCGACCTCGGTGTCGGTCTCGGAGAGGAACTCGACGCCATCGGCCTGCAGCTCGGCCTTGAGGGAGGCGAAGTTCTCGATGATGCCGTTGTGGATGACCGCCAGCTGGCCGCCGTCGGCAAGGTGCGGGTGCGCGTTGTCGTCGGTCGGCCCGCCGTGTGTGGCCCACCGGGTGTGGCCGATGCCGGTCATCGCCGCCGGCAGCGGGTGGGCTTCGAGCTCCTCGGTCAACGCCGAGAGCTTGCCGGCCTTCTTCGCACTGGCGACCTGGCCCTCATCGGTGACGAGCGCGACGCCGGCTGAGTCGTAGCCGCGGTATTCGAGCCGCTTGAGGCCGCCGAGCACGACGTCAAGGGCGCTGTGGCCCGCTGCTTCGGGGGTTGACGATGAAACGTATCCAACAATTCCGCACATAGATTTCAGTCTAAACCCGCCAGCGCCCAGCACCTGCACGTTCGCGCCCGCCCGGCGCGTGACGTCTGCGACTCTGCGCCGGCTGGTCGATCCCGCTCCCGAGGCGGTGATTGCGCTCAGCTGAGTGCGTCGCTGACCTCGTTGGCTGCCCGCCGGCCGCTGCGGACTGCCCCGTCCATGTAGCCGTTCCATTGGGTTGCGGTTTCCGCTCCGGCCCAATGCACAGGGCCGACGGGCCGGCGCAGCTCCTCACCGACGTGCGTCCACAGCCCCGCTCCGAGCCGGCCGCCGTAGCAACCGCGCGTGAACGGCTCAGCACTCCAGTCACGCTGCAGCACTTCGAGCGGCTTGCGCGCATTTTCACCGAAGAAGTCGGCTAAGCACTCAAGCACTCGCGCGGTGCGCTCATCCTCCGGAACACCGGCGAAGGCCTTCGCGTGGTGACCCTCGACGAAGGCTACGAGGATCCCGGACTCCTCGCCGGGAATGCAGTTGTCGTAGACGAGCGCTACATCGTGATCAAGGCTGAGCACCGTGCCCCGCAGACCTGCATCGCGCCAGAACGGCCTGGCATACCGGAGCTGGAACTTGATGACGTTTCCGCCGGGCATCTGGGAGGTGAGAACGTCGCGGTTCGGCGGCATCGGCGGGTCGTACCGCAGCCGACCTGCCAACGTCGGCGGCAAAGTCACGACAGCCCGGCGAGCGCGCACATCATTCGTGGTGGTGTGCACTGTGACGCCGTCGTCGCCGTATGTCAGTCCTGTGACCTCGGTGCTGAGATGCACACGTTTCCCCAGCCGGCTCGCCAGACGCTCGGAGATCTGGTGAGTGCCGCCTGACACGCGCGCCTCCTGCGCCCCGCCGATCGTCGCCATCAAGCGATGCAGCCCACCGCCAGCGGCAAGGTAGAAGAGACAGTGCAACGCGGAATACTCTTCGGATTCGGCTGCGAAGATCGTTGCGAGAAGCACGTCGAGCACGTTTCGAACTTCAGGCGTTGGGACGTTCTCCGTCAGCCATTGCTGTGTTGTCATGCGATCCAGCTCCATGGCTCTGTCCGACAGCCATGGTCGCTCGATGTCGATACCAGCACAGGTGCGGTCAATCATGTCCACGGTGGACTGGAACTCAGCGGCCAGTTCGTCGGTCAGTCCGATCGCGTCGTCGTCGCTAAAGTAGATCTGTCCGCCGATCGCCAGGAGCGTCTTGCCTTCGTCGTAGACCGTGAACGTCTCCAAACCGAGGTCGTCGATCAGCTCCAGCACGGCGTCCTGAGTCGGCCCGACCCATTGCCCGCCGAGCTCGATCGAGAGCCCGCCTGAGAATGTTCCGTTCTCGTTTCGGCCGGCGACCCGGTCTCGGGCCTCGAGCACAATGACGTCGTATCCAGCCTCCACGAGCTGTGTCGCAGCGGTGAGGCCGGAAAGCCCAGCGCCAACGACCACCACGTCGTGGTCCGGCGCGACGTTCTGCGTCTTCATCATCTCTGTCTCCGATCTTTGAGATGCCCAATGTATATGCCCTGAGCGAAAGTCCTGGGGAGGTGTCTCAGCTGCACAGGTCTTCGGGAGAGAGACCCAGGCTCTCTCCAATTGCCTTTGCCAGTTGACGTCGCAGAGCCTCGCGGTCGCGGTACTGGACGAGACCATGCGCGTTGAGGCCATCCGCCACCGCAATGATGTGCCACGCGGTGGCGTCCGGATCTCTGCATTCAACGTCACCGGCATCGACGGCGGCTTCGATCAGCTGTTGGATGAATGCTTGCCACGCGTCCATATGCGCACGTACTTCTGCGGCGATGGGCAATACCCGCAGGCCGTAACTCCACGCGTCGAGCCAGAGTGCTGAGGCCCCTTCGCGGCCCGCTCTCGTGAGCAGCTCGGTCAGCAGTCGCAGCCGGTTGCGCGTGCTCGTCTCTGTCTCCACCACCTCGCGGAAATCTTCCAGCTCGGCAGTCAGCACGCGACCGACGGTTTCGGCTCGCAGAACGTCCATCGAATCCACGTAGTGGGCGATAAGCCCCGGCACCACACCCATCCGCTGCGCCAGCGAGCGCACCGTGACCGCAGCAAGACCGTCAGACACCGCAATGGCATCTGCAGCCTCGCGCATCTCGGCGCGACGCTGCTCAGCAGACTTGCGCACTCTCGGGCCCGCCATCTCTTGACACCGTCCTGTCCGTTGCCTAGGTTGTGACACACGCCATATTGGTCACCTGACCAATATGACTGCTCCCGCTTGACGCGTCAACCCGGCAACCACTGCTCACACCGACGTCGAAGCTGGTGCAACGCAGCACCGCACTCGAGAGGAACCCTCCGCATGACACCTGAGAGCACCACCATCCACAGTCCGACGCTGCGCCGCTCGCTCGGCATTCCGACTCTTGTCATGTTCGGCCTTTCGTACATGGTGCCGATGACTGTCTTCACCACATACGGCATCGTCAACGAGATCACTCAGGGTCATCTGTCACTGGCCTATGCGGTGACCTTGAGCGCCATGGTCTTCACCGCGGTCAGCTATGCCGTGCTCAGTCGCGAAGTGCCCGCCGCTGGCGCCGCCTATGACTATGCGCGCGCTGGTTTCGGCGGCCATATCGGCTTCATGACCGGCTGGGTCATCATGGTCGACTACATTCTCCTGCCGATGCTCAACTACCTGCTCATCGGCCTCTATCTCCACGAACAGTTCCCCGCCGCACCCGCCTGGATGTTCTCAATGGCTGCCCTCCTGCTCGTCCTCGTCCTCAACATCGTCGGCATCAACGCCGTCAAGCATGCCAATGTTGTGCTCGTGTCGCTGCAGGTTCTCTTCTTCATCATCTTCGCTGTCATGGCGCTGCGGTCATTCGACCCGAGCATCAGCCTTCTCGATCCGTTCATCGGCGGGGATATCGACGCTTCCCTCATCATGGCGGGAGCAGCGATCCTATGCCTGTCATTCCTCGGGTTCGACGCAGTCTCGACGATGTCGGAGGAGGCCAAGGAGCCACGGCGGACAGTACCCGTCGCCGTCATCCTCACGACCTTGGCAGGCGGAGGGATCTTCATCGTCATCTCCTGGCTGGCACACGTGGCCCATCCGAACGTCGTCACCGGAGAGAACGCCGACACCGCAGCCCTCGCCATGCTCATGCACATCGGCGGAAACCTGCTCGTCGCGCTCTTCCTAGCCGCGTATGTCACTGGCGCCCTCGGCTCAGCCCTCGCCTCGCAGGCAAGCGTCTCACGGATCCTCTACAGCATGGGGCGCGACGGCGTGCTGCCGCGTCGCATCTTCGGTGTCCTGAGCGAGCGGTTCCGTACTCCAGTCGGAGCGATTCTCGTCGTCGCGGTCATTTCAGTCTCGGCCGTCTTCGCCAGCGTCGATTTCGTCGCCTCCATCGTGAGCTTCGGCGCGCTCACTGCCTTCACCGTCGTCAACCTGGCCGTCGTCTCGATCTTCCTCGTGCAGAAACGTCACCGAGGAGCGCCGTCGATTCTTCTCTACGGTCTCGTGCCGGTCGTCGGTTTCGGCCTGACGTTGTGGCTGTGGACGAGCCTTTCAGGTTCAACGCTGTTCTTCGGCTTGCTATGGGTCGCGCTTGGCGTCGGATACCTGGCCGTCCTCACCCGCGGGTTCCGCGAACCGCCCCCATCCCTCAACCTGCGGGAGTAACCGCTTCAGCCAGGCCGTCGGTCCCCGTTGCCGAGTCGATAACCTGTGCCTGTGCTCGTATCGGCAGATCTGCCAGCCTCGCACCCGTCCACCCGAGGAACCGCGCCACAGCTTCTGAGCTGCTCGTGCAACAATGTCGGCATGACCCCAGGCACCCACGCCCCTGACGATGATGGCAGCACCCGGTTCGACAACTTCTCGACCCCAGCCAGCCCTGCCGGATCGTCCCTCGACGCCGAACGCGAACTCGCCGGCCTGACGTCGGCGCGCGCCGGTGAGGCTGAGAGCGTCGCCACCCCGTACTGGGAATTCGACCGCGCCTCCTGGTCGCTGCTGGCCGAGAACTCCGAACTGCCGCTGTCTGCCGCCGATGTCAACCGGCTGCGCGGCCTCGGCGACACCATCGACCTGGCCGAGGTCGAGACGATCTACCTGCCGCTCTCACGCCTGCTCAACCTCTACGTCGCCGCCCGCGGCCAAAAGCACCAGCTCACCCGCGAGTTCCTCGCCCCGCTGCGCAACACCGGCAAGGATCCCGCGCCCAAACGCACCCCATTCGTGATCGGCGTCGCCGGCTCGGTCGCCGTCGGCAAGTCGACGACTGCGCGCGTGCTGCGTGAGCTTCTCGCCCGCTGGCCCTCGACCCCGCGCGTCGAGCTCATCACCACCGACGGATTCCTCTTCCCCAACGCCGAACTCGAACGCCGCGGACTCTCCGGCCGCAAAGGCTTCCCCGAGTCCTACGACCGGCGCGCCCTGCTGCGGTTCCTCTCAGCGGTCAAGTCAGGCGCTCCCGAAGTGCGGGCCCCGATCTACTCGCACCACACCTACGACATCGTCCCCGGAGCACAGGTCACCGTCCGCTCCCCCGACGTGCTCATCGTCGAAGGACTCAACGTCCTGCAGCCCCCGCGCCCGCGCTTCGATGGCCGGGTCGGCATGTCCGTCAGCGACTACTTCGACTTCTCCGTCTTCGTCGACGCCAACACCGCAGATGTGCGCGACTGGTACATCCGCCGGTTCATGAAGCTCAAAGCCGGTGCCTTCCGCGACCCCGACTCCTACTTCCACCGCTACTCCACGCTCGGTGACGAGGAGGCTCGCTCACTGGCCGGCGAGATCTGGGATTCGATCAACGCCCCGAACCTCGCCGAGAACGTGCTGCCCTCCCGCGGCCGGGCCGACCTCGTCATGCGCAAGGCCCGCGACCACTCGATCCGCCGCATCCGGATGCGCAAGCTCTGAGCTGAGCAGCCCCGCCGGGAACACGTGAGCGCCTCCCCGCAGTTGTACCCACTGGGCGTGCCGCCCCGGCACCCCGCCGGCACCAGCGCCCACCCCTGCCCGGCCCGCACCCTTGAGGAGACTCCATGACGACACCCTCACCCCTGGCGCTCATGCACCGCACCATGGCGTCGCAGCGCCTGCACGGCCAGGGCTCACGCTCCGGCGGGCTCTCCGCCGACATCCTCAAGCGGATCTGGCGCTTCGCGGCCGGCCACCGCCACCTGCTCATCGGCTTCATCGTCCTGTCCGTCGTCATCTCCGCCATCGGCGTCATCACCCCGGTGCTCGCCGGCCGCGTCGTCAACGCCATCACCGACACCCAGGACATCTCCGCGATCATCACGATCGCCCTCATCATGGCCGGCCTGGCACTGGCCGACGCGGCACTCGGCCTGGCCAGCCGCTACCTGTCCGCCCGCGCCGGCGAAGGCCTCATCTACGACCTGCGCACCGCCGTGTTCGACCACGTGCAGACGATGCCGATCGCGTTCTTCAACCGCACCCGCACCGGCGCGCTCGTCTCCCGCCTCAACACCGACGTCATCGGCGCCCAGCGCGCGTTCTCCAACACGCTCTCAGGCATCGTGTCGAACTTCGTCTCCGTGCTGCTGACCGTCGCCGTCATGGTGACCGTCTCCTGGCAGGTCACGCTGCTGTCGATCCTGCTGCTGCCGATCTTCTTCATCCCCGCCCGCATGTTCGCCGGCCGGCTTGCCGCCCTGCAGCACGAGGCCGCCGACTACAACGCCGCGATGTCCACCCGCATGACCGAGCGCTTCGCTGCCGGAGGCGCGACCCTCGTCAAGCTCTTCGGCAGGCCTGCCCGCGAATCCGAGCAGTTCGCCGCCCGTGCCGCCCGGGTGCGCAACATCGGTGTGAAGACCGCGATGCTGCAGACGAGCTTCGTCACCGCCCTCACGCTCGTCTCCGCGCTCGCACTCGCCCTTGTCTACGGCCTCGGCGGCGTCCAGGCCGTGCTCGGCACCCTCAACGCCGGCGCCGTCGTGACACTCGCGATGCTGCTCACCCGCCTCTACGGCCCGCTCACCATGCTCGCCAACGCCCGCATGGACATCATGAGCGCCGTCGTGAGCTTCGAGCGCGTCTTCGAAGTCCTCGACCTCAAGCCGATAATCGCCGAAACCGAGCATCCCCGCGCCCTGCCGGCCGGTCCCCTGCCCGTGGAGTTCGACAGCGTCTCGTTCACCTATCCCTCCGCCGCCGAGGTGTCCCTCGCCAGCCTTGAAGAGGTCTCGATCCTCGATGAGCGCACCGATCACGAGGTGCTGCATGACCTCAGCTTCGAGATCTCACCCGGGCAGACGGTCGCCCTCGTCGGCAGCTCGGGTGCCGGTAAGTCGACGATCGCCTCGCTCGTCCCGCGCCTCTACGACGCCACCGAAGGCAGCGTGCGCATCGGCGGTGTCGACGTCCGCGATCTCAGCTTCGATGACCTCAAGTCCGCTGTCGGCATGGTCACCCAGGACGGGCACCTGTTCCACGAGTCGATCCGCGACAACCTGCTCATCGTCAAGCCGGAGGCAACCGAAGAGGAGCTGCGCTCGGCGATCTCCCGGGCCCGGCTCGATGACGTGCTCGCCGAGCTGCCCGACGGGCTCGACACGATCATCGGCGAGCGCGGCTACCGGCTCTCCGGCGGCGAGCGCCAGCGGCTGACGATCGCCCGGCTGCTGTTGGCCGCCCCGCCGGTCGTGCTGCTCGACGAGGCGACCTCCGCCCTCGACTCGACTTCAGAGGCCCATGTGCAGCATGCGCTGTCGGAGGCGATGAGCGGACGCACCGCGCTTGTTATCGCCCACCGGCTCTCCACGGTGCGCGGGGCCGATGCGATCCTCGTCGTCGAAGACGGCCGGATCGTCGAACGCGGCACACACAGCCAGCTGCTGGCAGCAGGCGGCCGCTACGCTGAGCTGTACCGCACCCAGTTCGCCGACCAGGAATGAGACATGAGCGCCGAGACTGCCGACACTGGCACCGCGGAGCCCTCGCCGGCCCCAGCCCCGGCCACGTTCGCGGAGCTGACCGAGGCGAAGCGCGTCGCGTTCCCGCTGCACACTGAGCGGCTGAGCCTGAGCCTGCTGGCGCCATCCGACGCTGAGGGTCTGTGGTCCTACTGGCAGCTGCCGGAGACCTCGGAGTGGACGTCATCGCGACCGGCCAGTGCCGAGGAGCTCATGTCCGAGCGGCTGGCTGCCGGCAACACACTCGTCGTGCGCCGCAGAGACGATGAGAGCAGCCACCCTGAGACAGCCCCGATCCTCGGCGAGGTGCTGGTGAAGATGCAGAATGCCTGGTCCCACCCCGAGGTCGCCCACCTAGCCCGTGGCACCCAGGCTGAGATCGGGTGCGCCTTCCACCCTGAAGCCACCGGGCACGGCTTCGCCCGCGAAGCGGTCACCGCCGTCCTCGACCTCATCGTCGACCTCGGGATCCGGCGCATCGAGGCGTTCTGCATGGCCGACAACACCGCCTCCTGGCGGCTGCTCGACCGGCTGGGCCTGCGCCGCGAAGGCAGCTACATCGGTGAGACCCTCCACCGCGATCACGGCTGGGTCGATGCCTACTCCTATGCGATCCTCGCCTCCGAATGGCAGGCCAAGCGCAGCTGATCAGCGCACGTCGCGCTGACGCGGCCCCAAGGGCAGCCGGGCGATGATCGCAAACAGGATGCCTGCCGGGATGCAGATGAGCAGCAGCGACATGAACACGTACAGCGCAGACGGCATCCACACGACGCTGACCATGTAGACGATGACAGGGAAGGTCAGCGCGAGAAACACCGCGGTGATGAGGGTGCCCTTGAGACCGCCAGCCGGGTTCTTCCACCGCACGATGCCGATGGCGAAGTTCGCCAGTGCCGCGACCATGCCCAGCAGCAGGAATGAGTTCATCAGCTCGCCGAAGATCCAGGCGATGCCGCCAGCCGGGCGGCTGGCCTGCACCGCCGCCGAGGCGCCGGTCACCAGCAGCGTGATGACGGCAGTCGATCCGGCGGCGACGATGCCGGCACGCACCGGCGGGGTCGCCACATTCAGCAAAGGCAGGTGCCGGGGCGCACTAGTGGCGTGAGCACGATCGCTGCGGTCGGGCTGGTCTGGCGACGCAGAATCAGGAGGGGTCTGAGCCATACCTCTACGGTAGCGGCTGACAGGCCGGGTGATGCACAGCGAGCCGCTGTATCAGCGCCGTCGCTCGGACCGGTTGATCCGGTTCCAGAGGAGCCCGACGGCGATGAGCCCAGCCAGTCCGATGCAGAACAGCACCGCCTCGAGCACACCCCACGATTCGCCGCGCAGCAGCGGCAGCAGCTGGACGAGCATGACGATGGCGAAGACCGCGCCGATGAGGATGCGCAGCATCTCAGTGACACCTCCAGTTCAGTGATCAGGGACTCCTGCACCCTAACGCGAGCCACCGGGGCGGTGTCGAAAAACCGCCCTGCATAGCGTGCCCACAGCGTCAGATGCGGCCGTAACGATCGTGTCTCATCCCCCACTGTTCGCTCAGCTTCCATGCAGATGCATCACATCTGTGCCCATAATGGATGGCACGCACAGCAGCATCGACGGCGATGAAGAGATGACGACTATGACGAGATCCCCAGCACGTGCACCACTCCTGCGTCGCCTGGCCAAGGCGATGACCGCCTCGGCGGCGGTCGCGATCCTCGCTGTCATCAGCGGCTGCTCGCGCCAGAGCGTCGACCTCGGCACCGCCGACTCCGACGACGTCGTCGTCGCCTCGATCTCCGGTGAGCCCGACCAGCTCGACCCGCACTCCACGACCTCCTACTTCGCCTTCGAGGTCCTCGAGAACGTCTACGACACCCTCGTCGAACCCGATGAGGAGTTCAACATGCAGCCCGCGCTCGCCGAGTCCTGGGAGGTCAGCGACGACGAGCTGACATGGACGTTCCACCTGCGCGAGGGCGTGACCTTCCACGACGGCTCCGACTTCACCGCCGACGACGTCGTCTACTCCTACCGGCGCATCATCGACGGCGAACTCGCCAACGCCTGGAAGCTCACGATGCTCACGGACGTGCGCGCCGTCGACGACCACACCGTCGAGATCGACGTCGACGCCCCCAGCCCCACCCTGCTCTCAGCGCTCGGCGGGTTCAAGGGCGTGGCGATCGTCGAAGAAAACAACGCCGAATCCGGTGACATCACCACCGAACCGATCGGCACCGGCCCGTTCGCTGTGGACTCCGCCCGGCCCGGCGACTCCGTGACGCTCAAGGCCAACGAGGACTACTGGGGCGGGGCACCCGAGGTCGCCGGCGTGCAGTTCCGCTACATCACCGAGCACAACACGGCCGTCGCCGCCCTGCGCTCCGGGGAGATCGACTGGACCGACTCGATCCCGCCGCAGCAGTTCGGCACTCTGGACAAGGACCAGTCGCTGCACATCGAATCGGTCATCTCCAACGACTACTGGTACCTCTCGATGAACCAGGCGAAGGAGCCCTTCGACGACCCGCAGGTCCGCCAGGCCATCGCCTACGCCGTCGACCGCGACTCGATCGCCCAGGCCACCGGCTTCGGCACCTCGGAGGTCAACCAGACCGCAATCCCCGGATCGAGCCCATGGGCGTATGACTACGCGCCCTTCGAACGCGACACCGACAAGGCCCAGCAGCTGCTCGACGAGGCCGGTGTGTCCGACCTGTCGATGGAGCTGATGGTCACCAACGAGTACCCCGAGACCGTCACCGCCGCCCAGGTCATCGCCGACAACCTCTCCGACGTCGGCATCTCCGTGTCGATCACCACCCTTGACTTCGGCTCCTGGCTCGACCGGCAGGGCCAGGGCGACTTCGATGCCCTCATGCTCGGCTGGCTGGGCAACATCGACCCCGATGACTACTACTACGCCCAGCACCACTCCGAGGGCCCGTCGAACTCGCAGGGCTACTCGAACCCCGAAGTCGACAAGCTCCTCGACGCCGGCCGCGTCGAGATGGACGAGGGCAAGCGGCACGTACTCTACGAGCAGGCCGCCAAGCACATCGTCGACGACGTCTCCTACCTGTACCTGTACAACCCGGCGGTCATCCAGGCCCACACCTCGCGCCTGGAGGGCTACACGATCCGCTCGGATCGGGCCGTGCGGTTCCGCGACGCGAAGCTGACAGAGGACTGATAGGCATGAGCGATCCGAACACCCATGGCAGCAGCACCGCTCCCGAGGCGGAGGACCGGTCTGCAGACACCACGCGTTCTGCAGACGCGAACCAGTCCAGCCAGACCGAGCAGACGCAGAAGGCGGGCTTCTTCACCCGGCATCCGCTGCTGACCTTCATCCTGCGGCGCATCCTGCTGACCTTCGTCACCCTGCTCGGCGTCATCGTCGTCGTGTTCTTCCTCATCCAGCTCGTCCCCGGCGACCCGGTGCGCATCGCCTTAGGCACCCGCTACACAGATGAGGCCTACCAGGCCCTGCAGCAGGCATCGGGACTCGACAAACCGCTCATCGTCCAGTTCTTCACCTACATCGGCAGTGCGCTCATCGGCGATCTAGGGGTCAGCTTCCGCAACGGCGAGCCGGTCATGATGCTGCTGCTCGAACGCCTCCCGGCCACAATCTCCCTGGCTCTGTGCGCCATCTTCGTCGCCCTGCTCATCGCGATCCCGCTCGGCACCATCGCCGGTCTGCGCGAAGGCGGCGCGGTCGACTCGATCGTCCGCGTCATCAGCCAGTTCGGTGTTTCGATCCCGGACTTCTGGATGGGCATGATGCTCATCAGCATCTTCGCCCTCGGCTTCGGCTGGCCCTCCTCCGGGTACACGCCGCTGACCGAGGACCCGATCGGCTGGGCCCAGCACATGGTGCTGCCGGCCATCACCGCAGGTGTTGTCTCGGCGGCGATCCTCACCCGGTTCATCCGCACCGCCGTCATCGACGTCTCGCATGCGGCCTTCGTGCGCACGGCGACCTCGAAGGGCCTGAAGCACTGGACGGTGCTGGCCAAGCACATCGGCCGCAACGCCCTCATCCCGGTGCTGACGATCTCCGGCATCCAGCTGGCCACCCTGCTCGGCGGCGTCATCGTCGTCGAGGTCGTCTTCGCCTACCCGGGCCTCGGCCGCCTCATCTACGACGCCGTGGCCGCACGCGACTACCCGCTGCTGCAGGGCGCGATCCTGTTGATCGCGTTCATCTTCCTCACCATCAACCTGCTCGTCGACGTGCTCTACGCCATCATCGACCCGAGGATCCGGATCTCATGAGTGCAGAATTGCCGACCCGGCAGAACTCAGACACCAACGCCCAGGGCAGCCACGCCGCCGGCAGCGCCAGCGCCGCCACAACCGGCAACCGCCCCACCAACACCACCACCGACACGAGCGCCAAGAAGAACACCCGCGCCTCGACGCTGTCGCTGCTCATGACGAACCCGACGGCCGTCTTCGGCCTCATCGTGCTCGCGATCATCGTCATCCTCGCCCTCTTCGGGCAGTGGATCGCCCCGTACGGCGCCAACGACATCGACGTCCCGCGCGCCCTGCAGGCACCGAGTGGCGCCCACTGGTTCGGCACCGACGAACTCGGCCGCGACGTCCTCTCCCGCGTCGTCATCGCCGCAGCCACCTCGCTCAAGGTCGCACTCATCTCCGTCGGCATCGCGCTTGTCGTCGGCGTCGGCGTCGGTGTGCTGTCGGGCTACCTCGGCGGGGTCATCGACTCGATCCTCATGCGCATCGTCGACGTCGCCTTCTCCTTCCCCGTCCTGCTGCTGGCCCTGGCGATCGTCGCGATCCTCGGCCAGGGCATCGGCTCGGCCATGATCGCCATCGGCATCGTCTACATTCCGATCTTCGCCCGCGTCGCGCGCGCCTCGACCCTGTCCGTCCGCCAGGAGCCCTACGTCCAGGCCGCCCGCACCATGGGTGTCTCGTCCGGCCGGATCGTGTTCAGCCATGTGCTGCCGAACATCTCCGGGCCCGTCATCGTGCAGACCTCGCTGTCACTGGCATTCGCGATCCTGACCGAAGCCGCCCTGTCGTTCCTCGGCCTCGGCGTCCAGCCGCCGGAGCCCTCGTGGGGCAAGATGCTCTTCGACGCGCAGGGCTTCATGGCCGACGCCTGGTGGATGGCGGTCTTCCCCGGTCTGGCGATCTTCGTCGTCGTGCTCGCCTTCAACCTGCTCGGCGACGGCCTGCGCGACGTCCTCGACCCCCGCCAGCGCACCATCATGCAGAACCGGAGGAAGAAGTGAGCCACACCCCTGATCAGGCTCCCGCTCCCGAGGCGGTGGGCACCAACCGTGATCCCGCGCCAAAGGCGCCGGTCCTGGAGGTCTCGGACCTCACCGTCGGCGTCGGCCGCAACGACATCGTCCACGGCGTCGACTTCGCCGTGGCCAAAGGCCAGACACTCGGCATCGTCGGTGAGTCCGGTTCGGGCAAGTCCCTGTCGGTGCTCTCGGCCACCGGCCTGTTCGAAGCCCCCGGTGGTTACGTGCACGGCTCCTCGACCCTTGACGGCGAGCAGATCGTCGGGGCACCGGCCGGGCTGCTGCGCAGCATCCACGGCCGCCGCATCGGCTTCGTCTTCCAGGACCCGTCGACGAGCCTCAACCCGCTCATGACCTTGGAGGCGCAGCTGGCCGAGGGCCCGATGAAGCACCTCGGGATCTCCGCATCCGAGGCCCGCGAGCGGTCGCTGAAGTTACTGACCGAACTCGGGCTGCCCGACCCGGAGCTGCGGCTGGGCTACTATCCGCATCAGCTCTCCGGCGGGCAGAAGCAGCGCGTCATGATCGCCGTGGCTCTCGCGTGTGAGCCTGAGGTGCTCATCGCCGATGAGCCGACCACCGCTCTCGACGTCACCACCCAGGCCGGCATCATCGACCTCGTCGCCGGCCTGCAGCGGTCCCGGGACATGGCCGTCATCTGGATCAGCCACGACCTCGGGGTCATCGGCCAGATCGCTGATGACGTCGTCGTCATGCGCGCAGGCGAGATCGTCGAACGCGGCAGTGTCGCTGACATCTTCGAGCGTCCGCAGCACGAGTACACGAAGACGCTGCTGGCCGCCCGCCCGCTGCTGCGCACCCAGCAGGACGCCGGCACTGAGGACACGCACGCCGACCGGGAGGAGCAGGGCGACCCGCTGCTGCGCATTCAGGACCTGACGGTCGACTTCGAGGTCTCCTCCCCCACCGGCAAGCGCACGATCACCGCCGTCAAGGATGTCAGCCTCGATGTCTACCGCGGCCGCACACTCGGCATCGTCGGCGAATCCGGTTCGGGCAAGTCGACGATCGCCAATGTGCTCACCGGTGTCGTCGAACCGGCCTCCGGTGACGCACGCATGAGCGGGGACCCGGTGCTCGGGCTGTCGGGTGCCGATCTCAAGACGATGCGCCGGCGCATTGCGATGGTCTTCCAGGATCCGTTCGCTGCCCTCGATCCGCGCATGACTGTGCAGCGTTCGATCGCCGAACCGCTCATGGCGCACAGCCTCGTGCCACGGCGGCAGCGCCGGCAGCGCTGCGCCGAGCTGCTCGACCAAGTCGGTCTGGATGCGTCGTTCATCGAACGCTATCCGCATGAGCTCTCCGGCGGGCAGCGGCAGCGCGTGTGCATCGCCCGCGCCCTGGCCGTCGACCCCGAGCTGCTCATCCTCGATGAGTCGACCGCCTCACTCGACGTCTCCATTCAGGCGCAGGTCCTCGACCTGCTCGTCGATCTGCAGGACGAGCACGGCTTCGGTTATATCTTCATCGGCCACGACCTGGCTGTCGTCGAGCAGGTCAGCGACACCGTCGCCGTGATGAAGGACGGTGAGGTCGTCGAATACGGCACCGCCGAACAGATTCTGCGCGAACCCCAGACCGACTACACCCGTCAGCTCATCGACGCTGTCCCACCGGCCGAGCCGGTGCGCGCCTGAGGCTGCTCCAGCATGAGTATCGCGCCTGCGCCGGCTTCTGATGTTCAGCCGTCGGGCAAGCTGAGCTGCTCCAGCTCCTCGATGACGCCGGTGAGCTGGATCGTCAGTTCGAGTGCCTGAATACCGTCGACGCCGCAGACCTCCTTGCCGAAGTCCTCGTCCAGGCCGGCTGTCTCGAAGCGGCAGATCCACTCGGTCTCCGGTGCATCGCGTACCGGTGCTGGCAGGCTGATGGGTCTGCACACGCTGCCTGCGCCACGTCGGTGCGGGTGAGGGCGCGGTCGTGCGGTGCAGGGTCATGCGGTCGTACGGGGTCATGCGGTCGTGTGGGGTCTCATGCGGGGAGGTATGTGGGGAGTCCTCTCGCGGCTTGCTGCGCTCGGGGAATCGACGGCTGTGGCCCTGAACAGTACGTGCTCAGGGCCACCGGTCGATAGGACTCACGTGCTGGAGCCGGTCAGCTCCGCCTGCCGATCACAGGGCGAGTTCGCGCTTGACGACCTCTGCCAGGCGTTCGGCCTGCTGCTGGGCGAAGTCATGCGTCTCCGCTTCGACCATGACGCGGATGACCGGCTCGGTACCCGAAGCGCGCAGCAGCACGCGGCCGGTCTTGCCGAGCTCGGCCTCCACTGCTTGGACCTCGGAGGCAACAGCTGGGTCGCTGGCGCGGGTCTTGTCCACGCCCCTGACATTGATAAGCACCTGCGGCAGCCGCGGGATCTCAGCAGCCAGGTCGGCAAGCGAGCGCTTCGTCTGCGCCATGCGGGCCAGCAGGTGCAGGGCGGTCTGCACGCCGTCACCGGTGGTGCCGTAGTCGAGCATGAGCACGTGACCTGACTGCTCACCACCGAGCGCGTAGCCGTCGGCGAGCATGCGCTCGAGCACGTAGCGGTCACCGACCTTCGTCTGCACCGTCTTGATGCCGGCCTGCTCCATCGCCAGATGCAGGCCGAGGTTCGACATCACGGTGGTGACAAGCGTGTCGTGAGCGAGCGTGCCGGCGTCCTTGAGGCTCAGCGCCAAGATGCCCATGATCTGGTCGCCGTCGACCTCGCGGCCGAGTGCGTCGACGGCCAGGCAGCGGTCGGCATCGCCGTCGAAGGCGACACCGGCGTCGGCCGAATGCTCCTTGACCGCAGCAACGAGGGAATCGATGTGGGTGGAGCCCACGCCGTCGTTGATGTTGTAGCCGTCCGGGTCAGCGGCAGTGACGATGACGCGGGCTCCGGCCTGGCGCAGGGCGGCAGGTCCGACGACCGAGGCGGCGCCGTGGGCGCAGTCGACGACGACGGTGAGCCCGGCCAGCGGCGCGCCGATGATCTCCAGGGCACCGGTGACCGGCGCGACCGGCGCATCCGGGTCGGAACCGGCAGGCTGCTGGCCCTTGAACACGCCCATGACAAGCGATTCGACGTATTCGTCGGCAGCGGACGGAAAGTTGCGGATGCGGCCGACGGCGTCACCGGTCGGGCGATCCCAGTCGGTGCCGATGAGCCCTTCGATCTCGTCTTCGAGAGCGTCGGGCAGTTTCGTGCCGCCGCGGGCGAAGAACTTGATGCCGTTATCGGGCATCGGGTTGTGGGAGGCGGAGAGCACGACGCCGAAGTCGGCGCCGGTGTTCTTCACCACGTGGGCGACACCGGGGGTCGGCAGTTCCCCGACGAGCAGCACGTCAACGCCGGCGGCGGCGATGCCGGAGGCGACGGCGTGGGTGAGGAACTCACCGGAGGCGCGGGTGTCGCGGCCGATGACGGCAAAGGGCCGCTGGCCGTTGGCGGCGACACCGGCACCGGAGGGTCCGGCGACGGCGGCATGCTGGCCGTTGCTGCCGCGGCGGGCGAGCACACGGGCGCCGGCTTCGGCGATCTGCAGGGCAAGGGTGGCGGTGATGTCGGCGTTGGCGAGTCCGCGCACGCCGTCAGTGCCGAAAAGTCGTGACATGGTCGTCCTTGTGAGTGATGTGACAGGTCAGTGGGCCCAGCTGGCCTGGCTGCAAACACTCAGACCCCCGCACCGCGCAAGGCGGGTGCGAGGGTCCGAGGTTCAGCATAGGGCCGGCACAGCGGCTGAGCGCATCAGCGCTTCGAGAACTGCGGTGCCTTGCGGGCCTTCTTGAGTCCGGCCTTCTTACGCTCCGGGACGCGGGCGTCACGGGTGAGGAAGCCGGCCTTCTTCAGTTCGGCGCGGTTGGACTCGCGGTCGATCTGGTTGAGCGAGCGGGCGATGCCCAGGCGCACGGCACCGGCCTGGCCGGAGGGTCCGCCGCCGGAGATCCGCACGAAGACGTCGAAGCGGCCTTCGAGGTCGAGCAGGCGCAGCGGCTCGTTGACGAGCTGCTGGTGCAGCTTGTTCGGGAAGTAGGTCTCCAGGTCGCGGCCGTTGATCGTCCACTGGCCTGAGCCGGGGACGAGGCGGACGCGGGCGATGGCCTGCTTGCGGCGGCCGACGCCGGAGCCCGGGGCGGTCAGCGACTGTCCGCGGCCACCGGCCACGGACTCGCCCAGACCAGCCGAAGCCGGGGTCTCGGTGGAGTATTCGGTCAGTTCGACGTCGTCGACGTCAGGGGTGTTGGTGGTATCAGCCACGGTTCTCCTCTTAAAGTCTTGGATGCCTGGTGCTTACTGCGCAACCTGGCTGATCTCGAACTGCTGCGGGTTCTGGGCGGCGTGCGGATGCTCGCCACCGGCGTAGACCTTCAGCTTCTTGATCTGGGCGCGACCGAGGCGGTTCTTCGGCAGCATGCCGGCAACAGCCTTCTCGACGGCGCGCTGCGGATCCTTGGCCAGCAGCTCGGAGTAGGACGTGCTCTTGAGGCCGCCCGGGTAGCCCGAGTGGCGGTAAGCGCGCTTCTGCTCCAGCTTGGCGCCGGTGAGCGCGACCTTGTCGGCATTGATGATGATCACGAAATCACCCGAGTCGACATTCGGTGCAAAGGTCACCTTGTGCTTGCCGCGGAGCAGGCGGGCAGCCTGCGAGGCAAGACGGCCGAGGACGACATCAGTGGCGTCGATGACGTGCCACTGGCGCTGAACATCGCCGGGCTTGGGGGTGTACGTACGCAAAAGTAGCCTTCTTCTTCGTCTATTGAGTGAACAGCTCGATGGCCGCCATTTCCACAGGTCGTGATCCAGGAAACGGCGTCCGGCTTGTCTGGCGCGCATACGTTCCCACACAGCTGACCCTCATCCCAGTGCCTGCAACGCGAATGAGGCTTCATGAGGAGCGTGTATAGACGTATACAACAACAGGCTAATCTACCGGAATCGCCGCCCCGGGTGCAAACCGGAATCGCCTCCCCGGGCGCAAACCGGGCCTGCGCCAGCTGACAGCAGGCCTCTCAGCAGGCGCCATGCTCCAGCCGATAAGCTGGGCGGGTGCCAGCTTCCTCAACTCCCACCCGCGCGCGAGGTGCCGCTCCGGCGAGCATCCTCACGCGCCTTCTCGTATGCCTGGGTGTCATCGCAGCCCTCGTGCTGCCCACCACGGCACCTGCTGCGGCCGGCGAGCCGGCCAACGCCTCGGGAGCGGAGCACCCGGTCGTGTTCATCGGGGCCTCGGGTCTGTCGATGTCCGACATCAGCCCGGAGAGCACCCCGCATCTGTGGACGTTCGCCGAGCGCGCCGACATGGCCAATGTCACCGTCCGCTCCATGGTCTCGGTCACCTGCCCGGCCGCCGGCTGGCTGGCCGTCGGGTCCGGAGCGCGCATGCACGCGGCCGACATCTCCCCTCATGTCACCGGTGAGCAGGCCGCTGCCGAGGCCGACGGCACCCTGAGCGAGGAGGATGAGGAGCGGGCCGCAGAGGAGCGCCGCTCGGCGTGCCCGGACCTGCGCACCCCAGAGGGCACCGGTGCGGACGTCACGGTGGAGAACTTCGACCGGATCGTGGCAGCCAATGCGCAGAACTCCTACAGCTCGGGGATCGGCCAGCTGGCTGACACCGCCCGGGAGTCCGGGGTGTGCGTCGAGGCGATCGGCCCGGGGGCCGCGTGGGCGGCAGCCGATGAGACCGGCCGCATCGACACGTGGGAGCCGGCCGGCACGAGGCCGGGCAGCTCGGTGCGCGCCCAGCAGGCCGACACTGCCGGGACCGGACTGTGCCCGCTGACGCTCATCGACGCCGGCACGATCGGCTCGGAGCGCTGGACGGCCGACGCCCCGGCCGGGGAGCACGATGAGCAGCTCGCCGCGATCGACGAGCACATCGGCGAATACCTCGCAGGCCTCGACCTGAAGACGACGACCGTGCACATCGCCGGGGTCGGCGACCTCGGCAACCCCTCCCGGCTGCGCGCCCTGCTGCGCTCCACCCCACAGGTCGCCACCGGTGATGCGTCCCCGGGGATCCTGGAGAGCTCCTCGACCCGCAAGCCGGTGCTGCAGCTGACCGACCTCACCGGGCTGCTGCTCGCCGCCGCCCCGGGCATCGACAGCGAGCTGGCCCCGAATCCTGCCCAGCTCACCCGCATCGACGCCGGTGCACCGGCAGCCGAGCGCATCGACTCGCTTGTCGGGGATGCGACCGCGGCAGCGACTGTGCATCGCAGCGCCCATACCTTCTCGATCGTGGTGACCACCGCCTTCTACGTCCTCACCGTCGCCGTGGGCCTGCTGCTCCTGGTTCCGCTGCAGCGCTGGTGGGCGCGCCGGGCGGGAATCGCCCAGCCGGTGCTCGCCGGGAAGATCCGCACCGGCCTCGGCTGGGCCGGGCTTATCCTCGGCACCGTGCCGATGGGCTCGTTCATCGCAGCCCTCTTGCCATGGGAGCGGATGGCCGACCCGGTCCTCGGCCTCGGCCTGGCGATCGCCGCCGGTTCTGCGCTGCTGCTTGCCACCGGCTTCGCAGGTCCCTGGCGGCGCACCTTCGCCGGACGCGTCGCCGCGATCTGCACGGTCACCGCGGTGCTGCTCGGCGTCGATGTCGCACTGTTCGGCTCGCAGCTGCAGTACAACTCGCTCATGGGCTACAACGCGATCGTCGCCGGTCGGTTCTACGGCCTCGGCAACCAGGGCGCGGCCCTGTTCATCGTCGCCCTGTTCCTGGCTCTGGCCTTCGGTGCCCGGGCACTGGCGGCACGCACTGACCGGCGCGGGCCGCTGCTCCTGTTCCTGGCAGGTCTCGGCGCGATCGCCGTCGGCACGCTCGGCAACCCGGTGTGGGGTGCGAAGTTCGGCGGCACCGTCGCCACCCTGTCCGGGCTCATGGTGCTCATCGCGCTCAGCCTCCGCGCCCGCCTGTCGCTTCTGCGGCTGGCTGGGATCGGGGCTGTCTCGCTCGGCGCGATCCTCGGTGTCGCCGCCCTCGACTATCTGCGCGCACCGGCAGCCCGCTCGCACTTCGGCAACTTCTTCGCCCAGCTGCTCAGCGGTGGGGCCTTCGAAGTCATCTCCCGCAAACTGAGCGCGAACCTCAACATCATCGTCGTCAACCCCGGCATGGCGATCATCGTGCCGCTGGCCGCGCTTGTCATCCTCATCTTCCTCGCCTACCTGCGCCGGTTCGCCGCTACCGCGCCGCTGACCCGCCGCTTCGACGGCGTGCTGCCCGAGGCCTTAGACGATCGCTGCGTCCACGCCGGGTTCCTCGCCGTGTGCACCGGCCTGCTCGTCGGCCTCGTCATCACCGACTCCGGCGTCGCCGTCCCCGGCACCGGGGCGATGATGTTCGTGCCCTTCCTCCTCGCCCTCAGCGCCGATGTCCCTGTCCGCCGCACACCGGGCACCCCGGTGACCGTGCCCGAGGCGATGCCCGGCTCCGTGCCCGAGGCGGCTGCCGGCCGCGATGAGACGGGTGGGGCCAGCGTGGTTGAGGAGGGTCGATGACCCGTCTGCGCCCAGCCCTGATTGCGGTGCTCACCGCCGTGCTCATCGCAGCCCTCGGACTCGCCGGACCCCTCGCGGCCGCTGCGCAGACACAGGCTGCGCAGAATCAGACAGTGCAGGCGCCGGGTGTGCAGGCGCGGCCAGCGCCGTCTGCCGGTGAGCCGCAGTCCCAGCCGGTCATCTTCGTCGGCGTCTCCGGCCTCGAGCATGAGGACCTCGATCGGTGGCGGACCCCACACCTGTGGTCACTGGTGGAGAACGGATCGATCGGCACGATGACCCCGCGGTCGGTGCGCTCGACGAGCTGCCCGGCCGACGGCTGGCTGGCGGTCAGCTCCGGGCGGCGTGCTGCCGATGAGTCTGCCGCCCAGTGCCGGGCGCTGCAGCCGCCGCTGTCCGGGTGGACGGCTGACTGGGACGTCTACCAGGAGAAAGTCGCCCACGACCGCTACGACGCCGACCTCGGAGCCCTGGCCTCAGCCGTCCCCGATCTCCATGCGATCGGCCCGGGAGCAGCGATCGCCGCAGCCGAATCCGACGGCCGGGTGCGCTCCTACGAGAGCCTCGACGCCGACCTCGGCGAACAGGTGCGCACAGCAGCCGAGCACCATCCGCTCGTGCTCATCGACCTGGGCAATGTCCGCACCCCCGGCTACTCGATCACCGAACTCGACGACCACCTCGGCGACATCCTCTCCGTCTACGAGGAACAAGCCGCCGGCAGCACCGGTACCGCGCAGCCGATGCTCATGGTCGCCTCGATCGCCGACGGCTGGACTGAGTCCTCCAGCATGCAGTTCGCTGCGATCCAGCGGCCCGGTGAGCAGCCTGCGATCCTCACCTCCCCGTCGACCAAGCAGCCGGGCCTCATACAGACGACGGACATCATGCCCACCCTCGTGCGCGCGACCGGCGCGCAGACGGATGCGAACCTCGCCGGCGCCCCGGTCACCACCGCCTCGGCGCCGCCCAGTGCTGGGGACCGCTACCAGCTCATGCTCGACCGGCAGGTCGCCGTCGCCACGCAGGCGGCGATGTCGGTGTGGTTCTATCCCGTCTTCGCCGGGCTCATGGCCGCACTGCTCGCGGTTGCCGCGCTCGTCGGTCGGCGCGCCTGGCCGCGGGTCATCAACCCGCTGCGCGTCGGCGGGCTGTTCTTCGCCGCGATCCCGGTCTCGACCTACCTCGTCAACGTCATCCCGTGGGAGCGTTCGACGAGCCCGGATGTCGCGATGCTCGCAGCCTTGGCCGGGTGGGCACTGGCGCTGACACTGGCCGGGCTGCTCGGGCCGTGGAAGCGCTTCACACTCGGCCCGCTCACCTTCGTCGCCGTCGCCACGGTGCTCGTCCTCGCCGGTGATGTCATCACCGGTTCGCAGCTGCAGATGTCGACGCTGCTCGGGGAGCCGCTGCTCATCGCCTCTCGGTTCTACGGGATCGGCAACTCAGCTCTCGCTCTGTTCCTCACTGCGCTCGTCTTCGCGCTCATCACCGCCTGCTCGCTCATCGCCAACCGGTGGGTGCGGCTGAGCGTCGTCCTCGTGACGATGGTGCTCGCCTGCCTGCTGCTGGCCACCCCCGGACTCGGCACGAAGTTCGGCTCCGTGCCGGCGCTCGTCGTCGGCCTGGGCGTGCTGGCGCTGGCGGCTGCCGAGATCCGAGCCTCGATCAAGCGGCTGGCGCTCATCGTCGGCACGACGGCCGGCATCATGATCGCCGTTCTCGTCATCGACTGGCTGCGCCCGGCCGATGACCGCACCCATTTCGGCCGGTTCTTCGCCTCGATCATCAGCGGTGAGGCCGGCGCGGTGCTCATGCGCAAGATCGGCATGAACATCGACATCCTCACCCAATCGTGGATGACGCTGCTGCTGCCGCTCATCATCGCTGCGGTGTTCTGGGCGGCGATCGCTCCGGGCCGGTTCCGCATCCCGGCGCTGCCCCGGCTCTACGCCCGGTTCCCGCATCTGCGCATGGGCATGATCTCCTTGGCGGTGCTGCTGGGCGTCGGCGCCGTCGTCAACGACTCCGGCATCATCGTCCCGGCTGTTGGGCTGCTGTTCCTCATTCCGGCACTCGCCCATCTCGTCGGACGGCAGGCAGCCGAATGCCAGCTCGCAGACCGCGCCTCGCACCCGGTGGCCGCAGCACCGGAGACGCCGCGGCGGTGACGCCGGCCCAGCAGGCTGCGGCGGTGACGCCGGCGCAGCAGGCTGCTGCGGTGAGGCCGGCGCAGCAGGCTGCGGCCCGTCACGCTGGTTCCACCAGACGCGGCCAGGCGCTCACGCCGCTGCCTCTCCGCTCCCCTGG